>SVDE01000184.1 GCA_015057955.1 Lachnospiraceae bacterium
CATGTTCACATAGCCTGTCCCGGTCTGCAGCACGGACAGCTCTTCGTTCCGGAACTGCTCTATGGTGAGCATCCTGCGGCCCCTGCCGCTGACCGGGTGATGGAGCACGGACTTTATCTCCTCCTGTATGAGCTTCGCCGCAGACTCCGCGTCCATTCCCTTCCTGTCATCCGCACTGCCGGGATCTTCCCCGGCTGCGCCGCTGAGCAGAGGACTTTCATCGAATCCGCTCAGCACCATTTCCATGACGCTGTCCATGATCTCCTGCTTGCTCCCGAAGTGGCTGTAGAGCGAGGCCTTGCGGATCCCCACCGCGTCAGCTATCTGGGATATGCTCGTTGCCTCATAGCCGTTTACCGAAAACAGGTCCAGCGCGATCTCCAGTATCTCTTCTCTCGTGCTGCTTTTTTCCATGATGATATCTCCCCGTATTTATTATGAAAACTTCTTTCATCAGCATTTTACCTAACATTCGGTCGTTAGTCAACAGCTGTCAGGACATCAAAAGACGGGCCCGGAGGCCAATGTCATTAAGTTAATGACAGAAAACACGAACTGGGAATTGCACAATTTGCGACTCCCAGTTTTTCTTTATCTAAAAAGAACGTATACCGAGGAGCAACGAACGAATTTGTCGAGTGGATCCATGTCATCTTCAAAAGCGGCGCACTTTAAACCCACCCAATCCTGAACCCACCCCAGGATGTGCGCCATTTTATATTTCATATGTGTTGCATAAATCTCAACTATGCTATTCTATAGTAGAAATTGATTGCTATTACTTTACCGCGCTTAGACAAGTGGCGTTTAAACTTTCGATCTGAACGGACCGGGACTATATATTTAGCAATCAATGATTCAACATTTGGCGGATGCATTTTTTCAGAAAGTAATTTCCTGCAGATATGGACAGCTGCTGTGAAATTCACCTTGTAGGCATGCTTGCATTTTGGCTTCTGAATGATTATCTGGGCAGTGATCCATTCAGTGAAGTTATATATGATCAGCGATGCAAACACTTCCTGGAAAATGCATTCTGCTTTTTTTGAGTGATAATGTAGCATCCCAACAGTATATTTCAGACTCCTGAAAGAAGTCTCTATACCCCAGCGCATCGTGTAGAGCTTTTTCAATTTATCTGAAGGGTACTGTTCTACAGGTAGATTCGTGACGAGTGTCTCCAACAACTCATCATTTATTCTGACTCGGACAACTCTGTAATTCAGATTGTAGAATACGGGCTTTGTTCCGTAAGTTCCCTTCAGTAGCGGAAGATAATCGAAGTTCGTATTTTGAGGAATGTATCTGTAGTGATTCTTATCTTTGCAGAGTTCCTTGACTTCTTTCGTAAGACTGCGGGTGAAGTTCATCGATATCTCAAGATCAAATTCATCATTGTTGGGAATATCCAAACCACCTACTATGCCATGCCTCCCGTCCCTTACTCGAACAAGGTAAAACCATCCTCGTTCCTGGAGATGAGCCAAAGCGTTATATGATTCATAACCTCGGTCAGCTATGACAAGGGCGTTTTCGATTTGTGAATCTTCCGCCATTTGAATTAATGCTTTATGTTCATTCCATTTCTTCCGCTTCTGTATGACTGCATCAAGATAAATCCGTTGATTTAAATCATACAATGCATTCAGGTGAACCAGATTGTATGCCCTATTACCGTTTGCTCCCGGTATGAAGGCATCTACATCATCAGTGTTGGCTGGTAGTTGAATGTCTGAACCATCAACAGCAAGAATACGCAAGTCACTTTCCCCTCCGGGGCTCGACATTTTTTCCATTTGTCTGTTAAATCCCAAAAGCAGAGCCCTAAAAGCTTCCGCTTTCAATTTTTCTCTCATCTGAACAACCGCCGATGGTGAAACGCTGCGACCATCGTTGAAGAAATAATCTATAACTTCGCTTGTTAAAGAGCCTCCGTGCATGTTCAGGATGAAAGAGATCAAAGTGCTGAAGGTCAGCTTTCGGTTCCGGGTGAAATCCCTCCCAGGATTCTGACAGTAGAGTTCCGGGTGTTTTGCGAGATCCTGGATTTGATCAAGCAGAGATTGCTTTACACATGCCGCATTCATCTTAATACCTCCTTTCGCATTGAGCGTGTGTCTTACCTCTGCTAAATTGGCCGCTTTTATTGGCTTTAATATATGGCCAATAAAAGCGGCCGCACAAAACGGCCGTAGTGTCAAGTGTTTTTCAGATAATTCGCGCGCCCGGAGAGGGCGGGTTCCAAGGGGGAGGGCTTAAAGGCGCGCGAGCATTGAGAAGAAAAAAATACCCTCTCACCATTTCTGATAAGAGAGTATCTCTTAGTCGCTTAACTTAATGACATTGCCCCGGAGAGATGTCCTTTTCTGGGGTCTTTAACTTCTTTTGTGGTCTGACCCCTACCTTTGCCAATATTGGTGGTGTCATGTTAAAGGGTAGGATCACGCTATTGCAATAATGGGGGTGACGCTGGTAAAGCGTCACTTTTCTCTTTTGCAATAATTGTGGTCCAAAATCATGCATCCAAAGAGACGCATTACCAGTCACGGTAATGCGTCTTTTGCCTGTTCTATGCTAACCTTTGTTTGCGACACAACGGCTCAGAACAGGAGCTTTCATATGAGAGATACTATCATAAAACTGTTCAATTTAGAACCTTCTGACCTCGAAGATATTGAGATGGTAAGCACGGATCATACTGTCTATGCCATCATCACTCTCAGGGTCAGACGTCAGCAATGTCCTGAATGTGGCTGCAGCACCAAGCGTATACACGGTTACAGAGAGAGAACTCTTACTCACGCTGTGCTAAACGATGTCTACACGACCATTGTTTTCAACCAGCGCAGGTACAGATGTGTCAACTGTAGTAAGACCTTTCCTGAAACGAATCCGTTTGCATTCCCCAACAGGCGCGTCTCTTCTTATGTCATTCTCAGGGTCATGAAGATGCTTCGCAACCCAAGGATGACCTTTTCTCAGGTTGCCGATGAAGTCAATCTCTCTGTCTCATCGGTATGCCGTATCTTCGACAAATACGCAGGAGTCACCCCTATCTCAATACCTGTATGTCTCTGCATCGATGAGGTCTACACCATCAAATACAAGCAGAAGATCTATGCCTGCGTCCTTGTGGATATGCAGACCAGCCAGGTGTACGACCTGCTGCCTTCCAGAAAGAAAGCGGATCTCTCGGATTATTTATCCAGGATAAGCCGGGAGGAGCGCTGCAAGGTCAAATACGTATGCATGGATATGTACCAGCTCTACAAGGATGTCGCAGAAGTCTACTTCCCTAAAGCAAAGATCTGCATCGACAGTTTCCATGTGATCCAGCAGATCAATAAAGCCTTCACTGATGTTAGGGTCAGGGTCATGAAGAGTTTTGAGAAGACTTCTGAAGAATACCAGCTCCTCAAACGCTTCAACTGGGTCCTGGTCAAAGATTCATCTAGGATCAGCCTCTTTGAGCCCATCGATCTGCACAAGTACTACTACTGCGTGGACAGTCAGTATGTCACTCCCAGAGTGCTCATAGACAAGATGCTCTCATGGAATTTCGATCTCAATGCTGCTTATTCGATGAAGGAAGAATATGCGTACATAAACAGGACTTCCACTTCAGAGAATGCCGAAAAAAGGATCGAGAATTTCATCGGCGAGCTCCTCATCTATGATGTGAGGGAGCTCAGGAAGATCGCAGGGATGCTTCGTCACTGGAAGACCGAGATCGTAAACAGCTTCGATCGCGTGAATGGCCAGCGTATTTCTAACGGCCCTATTGAATCGGTGAATGCGAGGATCGACGTGATCAAGCTGAACGGCAATGGTTACCGCAATTTCGAGAGGTTCAAGCTGAGGGTCCTGTATTCACTCAACGAGAACTCATCCATCAGGATATGATGCAGGAAGGAGAAACACAATGATCAAATACTGCCCATTCGATGAGCGCTATCGCTGCTATATTTGGATCGACAATGAGGTCCTCAGGTATGCTCAGCAGGAAAGCGAAGAGCTGTTCCATTCAAACTGGAATGAGATAGTCTTTCTTCTGGACAGAGTTAAAGTCCTGGAGGACTACATCAGATCCATTGGAGGAACTGTTCCTCCGGCATATCCGGACGGCAGCGAGTAAGTCGTTCGTATTCGTTTCTGGCGCAGCCTGAAACACTTTTTAGCAGCAGTCTCTGCCGCAGGCAGTGGCTGCCGGTAACAACAAGCTAATTCTCAGTAAAAAGAGCTGTTTGTCGCATTCAAAATGTGGTGCAAAGACGTAAGTTCGCACCACATTTTTCATACTGCCACCGATCTTGGCAAAGCGTCATTTTCGCTTGACCACCGGAAAAGTTAAAGACCCC
>SVDE01000056.1 GCA_015057955.1 Lachnospiraceae bacterium
GAGGAAGCCGCCCCTGCGATAGCTCCTGGAAAGGGCAAGGCCGATTTTGACAAGCTCTGTGGGCGTTGTCCACAGGCCGGCAGCGGCGTGCTCGGGATAATAGTGATATCCGTGGGCAGGGTCCTCCTTCTGCGCCAGCCTGAAACCGAACGCGGCGTTGGCGGCAAGGTCTTCGTCAAGCGGCTGGAAAAAGCCGGTGCGTTTAAGACCCAAAGGCTCGGCGACCTCCTTTTGGAAGGCTTCGCGGAGCGTGGTCCCCGTAATGCGTGTAAATGCAAGCTCTGCCAGGGTTATGCCGCCGCCGGAGTACATGTACTGCTTGCCATAAGGACGGATCCTTCTGAGCTTCGGTGTAACGCCTTTGCCGTTCAGCACGTCCTCAAGCGAGAGCGGCTCGTGATCCGCGCGGTAGCCGGGGAAGCCGTGCAGGTTGAAGCCTGCCGTGTGGCTGAGCAGGGCGGGGAAGGTCATCGGACCCTTCCTTACAAATTCCGGTACGATGCCGGAGATATCCGCGTCAAGGTCGATAAGGCCCTTGTCAACATATCTAAGCAGCGTCAGTGCGAACATGGGTTTCGATACAGAACCCGCCTGGAACAGCATATCCGGGTTCACCGGGAAGTCCTCGCCGTAGCGTCCGCTGCCGGCGCAGTAGGTGAGGAGATCACCGTCTCCGCCATGGACGGCAATACTGACTCCATAGCCCTTCCTGCCCCTGATGCGCATGGCCTTATCCACATCGACGCCATAGATATTCTTGATGATCCGGTTAGGACCTTTGAGCATCCGCATCAGCACAGCCTCATTACCATCAATAATGCCGGTCTCCCGGAAGCCGGCCTTATGGTAGATGTGCAAGCCAAGCTCGTTCTTCGTACCGGTGGAAAGGAAGAGCCTGTCTGCGCCGCTTTCTTTGAAATATTTGATGATCTCCTGCAGGGCGGCCTGACCATAGCCCTTGCCCTGCTCGTTCTTGTCGATCATGAAGCGCCAGAGCCAGTAGCGGTCATCCTCGTCCTCTTCTTCAGGATCGAATGCGAACATGCAGAACCCCACCGGCTTCTCATCTGCATAGATGGCAAATGGCCGGGCTATGCCGGGTTTCTCTTTATTCGTTTTCTCCGCTTCATTCAGCGAATAGTCATTTGACGCAACGAAAGACTGATCCTCCCGTACGGAAAGGGCCAGAACCGCATCTCTATTATCATCATTTATGGGTTCCAGTTTAATTATCATTATCCGTTTTCTCCGTAATTGATACAATAGCCGGGACTGAGTTCGCCAGCCCCCGGCTATGTATGGGTCAATAGTTATTTTTTTGAAGGAAAATTCAGCATTATTTCTATTCAGAAAATCAATATCCCTGGGCGGTATCATGATCATTTTCCAGAAATGCTTCAAACGATCCTGTCGGGATCCTGCCGGGTTTTGTTCTTTCATAAATCGTGAGATTCCAGGAGTGTTTACACTTTTTACACCGATAGATCAGCCACACATCAACGCTTTTTCCGTTGGCGTTTACCCTGAATTTACCTGAGTTCATAAACTCCTGCTTTTTCCCACATCCTCCGCAGCGGTGATAAACACGGATCTGATAAGGATCAGATATCTTCATCGCCCGATGAGGCGGCAGGTTTCTGATTCCTCAGAATCCTTTGTATGCTCTTCCGGGATAAAGAAAAACGACGGGATAGTTCTTCTTCGCTCATGCCTTCCTGAAAGGCCTGGTAAATCCTTTCATTGCGATCACGGAAAAATTCCCTGGCGGAAGTTCTGCTTCCCCATTCCTGTTTTTCTTTCTTTGGGATATAGATCAACTGTCCGTCTACATACAGCTGAATCGCTTCCAATAATTCCTTTGGCAGAATCTCATCTGCGCGGATATAGCTCATACACTCCTCCTAATGATTTCAGGATTCGTCTGAGCTTACGATTCAATTATCAGGATTTAAGCTCAGACTACTGAGCGATTACATATCTTCTGGTCATAAAGAATATGCTCCTTTCTTCAGATTAGGGTACAAAACCAAAGTATATTATATCTTTCACCCTGACCCGCTTCAACCTCATGATCATTTATAATGAAACTTGAGCCATATCAGCCATGAGCGAATTGGTGACACGAAAAATGGCATGACCCGAAGATCATGCCATTTTTAAAAATCATAAAACTTTCTAACGAGGACTGGCCCCGATGCGCCGGATTTTTATTCCAGAACTTTAAGCTCAACATTGTCCGCCCTTATCCCGAGCACATCCTCGGCAAACCGCCTGAATGTCGCGGCATCGTCGCTCACATAGTAGCTGTGCTCTTCGGGAGCCACAGGTTCTGTCCGGTCGGACAGCAGGTCATTTGCCTTCAGCATGTCCTTAAGTGCGATCGCGGTCTCATAAGCAGGATTGACCAGGGAGATGCCTGATGCTGAGCCGTCTCCTGCCCGGTGAGCTCCGAGCTCTCTTGCAAGGACTGAAAGAAGGAGCGGGTAATGTGTGCAGCCGAGTATCAGAGTGTCGATGTCGTTCTTATCGATCATGTCATCCAGATATCTGTGGATCATCTGGACGGTGATCGGGTCATCTATCATTCCCTCCTCAACAAGGTTTACAAACAGAGGGCAGGCGGTGGAAAATACTTCCGCCCCGGGATTCAGGTCGCATATCAGCTTCTCATACAGTCCGCTGTTGACAGTTCCCTTGGTACCGATAACGCCTATGTGGTTGTTCCTTGTCTCGCGTGTGGCCGCCGTGGCGCCGGGCTTTACAACCCCTATCACAGGTATGTCAAGTTCTTCGCGGACGGCGCTGAGGGCAAGCGCGCTTGCGGTGTTGCAGGCTATGGTGATCGCCTTGACTTCCTTTGAAAGCAGAAATCTTGCTATCTGCTTGGAATAGCGGATGATCGTATCCGCTGATTTGTTTCCGTATGGAACCCTGGCCGTATCGCCAAAGTATATTATCTTCTCATTCGGGAGATTCCTGAGGATCTCCCTGGCGACAGTCAGGCCGCCGACGCCCGAATCAAATACTCCGATCGGGAGTGAATTGTCAGTCATTCGTTAAAATCCTCCGGCAGGCTGCCGATAGCCTTGCCATTAATTATGTGTCTTTCTAAAACAATGTCATGGACCCGGTTGGCCAGGTCATTTATCTCGGTTATCTGCATGCCTTCCGTCTCGATGGGCTTGCAGAACTCAACCGTCATGAGCGCGGGCTTTACCCATGGGAGATGGTCGTCCCAGATTGCGCCCGAGTTATTATATACTACAGGAATGATCTTCGCACCTGATTTAGTGGCGAGTTTAAAGGAACCGCCGTGGAACATGGCGACATGCCCCTCATGCCTCGAGCGGGTCCCCTCGGGGAAAATGACCATGGACACGCCTTTCTTTACATTCTCTACGCCTTCCAGGATGGTCTTGACACCTTCGCGGCTGTTCTTCCTGTCAAGGAAGAGGCAGTAAAGGTTCTTCATCCACCAGCTGATCAGCGGCCAGGTACGCATTTCCTTCTTCGCTATGAATCCGGTAAGCGTCGGCATGACGGGATAGGTTGCGATGACATCAAAAAAGCTGCGGTGGTTTCCTGTGTAGACCACAGCCTCGCCCTCCTTGGGAAGATTCTCCAGCCCGATGTATTTAACCTTTGCACCTGTGACAAAGAGAAAACACCTCATGCACACCTGGATGAACCTGAGGGAGAAATAGTCTTTTGCTCTTTTATTGAAAAGGCCGATCAGCAGCGACAGCGGATAGGTGATTAGGGAAGCAACACCTATGAGCAGCAGCACGATGACCATTAATATCAGTCCTAACATGCTATTAAGTTTAGCATTTTAAGGCGCAGTGGTCAAATCGGTATTCGTTTCCATATATTGTTGAATTTTGTATGGATAATAGCTATAATAACTTACTTGACAACAGTTCTTTAAACTTTATTTATGATTTAGAAAAAAGGCGGTGTCTGAATGGATAACAGAAATTTTACTTTGCTTACTGACCTGTACGAGCTGACCATGATGCAGGGCTATCATAAGTCCGGAAATGACAAGGTAGTCGTCTTCGACGCTTTCTACAGGAGCAACCCGGGCGGCGGCGGATATGCCATAGCCTGCGGACTTGACCAGATAATAGATTACATCAAGAATCTTCAGTTTACCTACGACGACCTGGAGTATTTAAGAGGTCTCGGCATTTTTGATGAGAAGTTCATAAGCTTCCTCGGATCATATCACTTCAGCGGAGACATTTACGCGATCCCCGAAGGAACAGTGGTATTTCCTAAGGAGCCCCTTCTCAAGGTAGTAGCCCCGATCAGTGAGGCACAGCTCCTCGAGGCAGCCCTCCTCAACATCATGAACCATCAGAGCCTGATCGCCACAAAGGCATCCAGGATCGTATGGGCAGCTCAGGGAGACGGCATCATGGAGTTCGGACTCAGGAGAGCCCAGGGACCTGACGCCGGAACATTTGGCGCAAGGGCAGCCGTCATAGCCGGCTGCGTCGGCACTTCAAATGTAGTTGCCGGCAAGATCTTCGATGTCCCTGTCAAGGGAACACACGCGCACAGCTGGGTAATGAGCTTCCCGGATGAGTACACAGCGTTCAAGACATATGCTGACATGTATCCGAATGCCTGCATACTTCTTGTAGATACATACAACACGATCACAAGCGGGATCCCGAATGCCATCAGAGTCTTCAAGGAGATGAGGGAAGCAGGCATCGAGCTCAAGAATTACGGCATAAGGCTTGACTCCGGAGACCTTGCGTACCTGTCAAAGAAGGCCAGGGTCATGCTTGATGAAGCAGGATTCCCTGACGCCATCATCTCAGCATCGAGCGACCTTGATGAGCACCTCATCACATCACTCAAGCTCGAAGGCGCGAAGATCACCTCATGGGGTGTAGGCACGAACCTGATCACTTCCAAGGACTGCCCTTCATTCGGCGGAGTCTACAAGCTCGTTGCGATGCAGGATGAGACCACAGGAGAGTTCGAGCCTAAGATCAAGATCTCCGAAAATGTCGAGAAGATCACCAACCCCGGAAACAAGAAGATCTACAGGATCTACAGCAAGGAGACCGGCAAGATCATCGGCGATCTCATCTGCATGGAAGACGAGACATTTACCGAGGAAGAGGACATCCTTCTGTTCGATCCGAATGCGACATGGAAGAAGACCCTGTGCAAAGCGGGAACATTTACCCTCAGGGAACTCCTCGTTCCGGTATTCAAAAACGGCATATGCGTATACAACTCCCCTTCAGTCATGGAGATCAGGGATTTCTGCAGGAAGGAGATGGATACTCTCTGGGAAGAGTCAAAGCGTCTCGTAAACCCGCAGGAAGTATACGTGGACCTTTCACAGAAGCTGTTTGACACAAGGGCAGAGCTCCTGAGCAAGGGAAGACATTAATAATAAAGCACCTTCCGGCGGCGGATGCCGGCAGGGCAGGAGGAATGAGAATTGTACAACAAAGTACCCACAGATCTGAATTTTGTCACCAGAGAAAGAGAAGTGCTGGATTTCTGGAAAGAGAACGGCATCTTTGAAAAGTCCCTCAAGAAGAATGAGGGCGGCCCCACATACATGTTCTATGACGGACCTCCGACAGCGAACGGAAAGCCCCATATCGGCCACGTGCTGACAAGGGTCATCAAGGACATGGTCCCGAGATACTGGACAATGAAGGGTTATGACGTCCCCCGTAAGGCGGGATGGGACACCCACGGACTCCCGGTCGAGATCGAGGTCGAGAAAATGCTCGGGCTCGACGGCAAGGAGCAGATAGAAGCATACGGAATGGCTCCCTTCATCGAGAAGTGCAAGGAGAGCGTCTGGAAATACAAAGGCATGTGGGAGGACTTCTCCGGTGTCGTAGGTTTCTGGGCTGACATGGACGACCCGTATGTAACCTACTACAATCCGTACATCGAGTCAGAGTGGTGGTCACTCAAGAAGATCTGGGACAAAGGCCTCCTTTATAAGGGACACAAGATCGTTCCTTACTGCCCGAGATGCGGAACCCCGCTCTCAAGCCACGAGGTTGCCCAGGGCTACAAGGACATCAAGGAGCGCTCCGCGATCGCCAAGTTCAAATGCAGCGGCGAGGACGCATATTTCCTTGCATGGACGACAACTCCCTGGACCCTTCCTTCAAATACCGCGCTGTGCGTGAACCCCGACGAGTCTTACGTCAAGGTTAAGCAGGGCGATAACTTCTACTACATGGCAGAGGCTCTTCTTGAGGCAGTCCTTAAAGAGGATTACC
Organism: Lachnospiraceae bacterium; assembly: GCA_015057955.1. Taxonomy (GTDB): domain Bacteria; phylum Bacillota; class Clostridia; order Lachnospirales; family Lachnospiraceae; genus RGIG5612. The sequence goes on from SVDE01000056.1 coordinate 6,273, forward strand.
AGATCATCAAGAGATACAAAGGAAAAGACCTTGAGCGCAAGGAGTATCATCCGCTCTTCCCGGCCATCGACTATGAAAGCGCTGCCGCAGGAAAGAAATGCCATTACGTCGTATGTGACAATTACGTCACCATGAACGACGGTACCGGTATCGTCCACATTGCCCCCGCATTCGGCGAGGATGACAACCGTATAGGCCGTGCATACGACCTTCCGTTCTTCCAGTTCGTCGACGGAAAGGGCGACCTTACTGACAATACACCGTGGGGAGGCATCTTCGTAAAGGATGCAGACCCGCTCATCCTTCAGGATCTGCGCGAGAGGGGAGTTCTGTTCTCAGCACCTCAGTTCGAGCACAGCTATCCGTTCTGCTGGAGATGCGACACACCGCTCATCTACTATGCGCAGGATACATGGTTCATCAAGATGACCGCCGTAAAGGACAGGCTCATCGCGAACAACAACACAGTTAACTGGATCCCCGAGTCCATCGGAAAGGGACGTTTCGGCGACTGGCTGGAAAATGTCCAGGATTGGGGCCTTTCAAGAAACAGATACTGGGGCACACCTCTCCCCGTATGGGAGTGCTCATGCGGACATCTCCACACGATCGGAAGCATTGAAGAGCTGAAGAGCATGTCCGACAACTGCCCTGATGATATAGAGCTTCACCGCCCGTACATTGACGCTGTTACCATCAAGTGTCCTGAGTGCGGAGGCGAGATGCACCGTGTGCCGGAAGTCATCGACTGCTGGTATGATTCAGGCGCGATGCCTTTTGCACAGTATCATTATCCTTTTGAGAACCAGGAGTTCTTCGAGGCGCATTTCCCCGCGAACTTCATCTCGGAGGCTGTTGACCAGACAAGAGGATGGTTCTACTCGCTGATGGCCATCTCCACTCTGATCTTTGACAAGGCTCCGTATAAGAACGTCATCGTCCTCGGACATGTCCAGGACAAGGACGGCCAGAAGATGAGCAAGTCCAAGGGCAACGCTGTCGATCCGATGGAGGCCCTCGACCAGTACGGCGCTGACGCGATCAGATGGTATTTCTATACAAACTCCGCACCGTGGCTCCCGAACAGGTTCCACGGCGACGCGGTAACCGAATGCCAGAGAAAGTTCATGGGAACTCTGTGGAATACATACGCATTCTACGTGCTCTACGCGAACATTGACGGATTCGACGCGAAAGACTATAAGCTTGACTACAGCAGCCTGACCGTAATGGATAAATGGATCCTTTCCAAGCTGAACTCTGCAGTGAAGGAAGTTGACTTCAGAATGCAGAACTACCAGATCCCCGAGTCAGGCAAGGCTCTCCAGAGCTTCGTTGACGACCTCAGCAACTGGTATGTCAGAAGAAGCCGTGAGAGGTTCTGGGCTAAGGGCATGGAGCAGGACAAGATCAACGCTTACATGACTCTGTTCACATGTCTGGAGACTCTCAGCAAGGCAGCAGCTCCGTTCATTCCTTTCATGACGGAGGAGATCTACCAGAACCTTGTTGCAGGACACATCGAAGGCGCTCCCGAGAGTGTTCATCTGTGCGACTTCCCTGTGGTCAATGAAGACCATATCGACAAGGAGCTTGAGGACAACATGGAGCATGTACTTGACGTCGTTGTAATGGGACGTGCCTGCAGGAACGCTTCAAATGTCAAGAACCGCCAGCCTCTGCCCGCCATGTACATCAAGGCGCCGTGGGAGCTTTCAGAGTTCTTCACAGACATCGTCAAGGACGAGCTGAACGTCAAGAAGGTTGAGATGAGAAGCGATGTGAGAGACTTCTCCTCATACTCATTCAAACCTCAGCTCAAGACTCTCGGACCTAAGTTCGGCAAACAGATCGGCGAGATCAGGAACCTGCTTTCTTCTGTTGACGGCAATGCCGCCATGGACCAGATCAACGAGACCGGCGCTCTCACCCTCACCCTTTCCTCAGGCGATGTTCAAATCGAGAAGGATGACCTCCTCATCGAGACAGCCCAGGTTGAAGGCTACGAGAGCATGAGCGACTTCGGTATCACAGTTGTGCTCGACCTCCATCTGACTGATGACCTTATCGAGGAAGGCTTCATCCGCGAGGTGATCAGCAAGATCCAGACCATGCGTAAGGAAGCCGGCTTTGAGGTCATGGACATGATAACGATCTATGTGAACGGAAACGCGCGCGTAGAGGATATCGTCTCCAGAAGAAAGGCAGAGATGCTGAATGATGTCATGGCTACCGACGTTCTCACCGGATGCATGGACGGCATCAGCAAAGAATGGGACATCAACGGCGAGACTGTCACCATCGGCGTAAAGAAAAACTGAAAATAAGATAACAGGCTGCTGCGCTTTTAAAGGCGCAGCAGCTTTTTTATTGCTTGTTTTGGGGCGTTTTTGCAGTTTGGGCATTCCGAATTAAGGAAATGGCCGTTTGGGAATGCCCGTGTTCGTGGATTGGGCATTCCAGATTAAGGAAGTGACCGTTTGGGAATGCCCGTGTTCGTGGATTGGGCATTCCGGATTAAGGAAGTGACCGTTTGGGAATGCCCGTGTTCGTGGATTGGGCATTCCAGATGAAGGAAATAACGGTTTGGGAATGCCCATTAAACTAAACTTGCATTAATTAACGGAAATGTAGTACAATTTCTCCAAACTCAAAGGCGCCATCGCGCCTCAGGATCCGGAGCGTTCCGCTCCGGGCAGGAGAACAGCATGAACAGCAGAATATATGTATCCAACAAATTGGAAAGCCGGTTCATTGAACCGAAGGATGTTCTATATCTTACTGCGGTTTCGGGCAGGATAATGGTCCATTATGAAGCAGGCGGCAAGGAGAAGATCATCGACATTGAAGGCTCGCTTAAAGACATGGAGGCCAAGCTGGGCAAAGACGGTTTCTTAAGGATCCACAAGTCATATATCGTCAACATAGGCAGGATAGCCACAGTAGAGAATGACTGGGTGATGCTGAATTCAAAGAGGCATGTAAAACTGCCGACGAGCAGGGGATTCCTGAGGCAGCTGAAAGAGCGGCTCAAAGGAAGAGACGATGTTATCGTTTTGTGAGCTCGAAGAAGGCGATAGCGGCAGCGGCTGCTGCGTTCAGCGAATCGACGGCGGGAGCGATCGGTATTTTAACAACAAAGTCCGCAGCGGCAATGGTCGCGGCTTTGAGGCCGGGGCCTTCGGAGCCGATCAGGATGGCAAGGCGCGGCTCAGCCTTAAGGGCGGGATCCGTTATGCTTACTGCAGTATCATTTAGTGCCATGGCGGCTGTCTTAAAGCCGAAGCTCTTCAGCTCATCCATCCAATCATCGAAAAGATATGTCCAAGGGATATTAAAGACATTTCCCATGGAGACACGGTCGGCACGGCGCTGCAGGGGATCCGCGCATGCGCGGGTCAGCAGCACAGCATCGATTCCCAAAGCGGCGGCGGAGCGGAATACGGCACCGACGTTTGTGGGATTTACGATGTCTTCGAGGACGGTTATCCGCCTCGCGCCGCGCAGCACTTCGGATACCGAAGGCAGAGCTTTCCTTGCAAAAGCGCACAAAAGGCCACGTGTGAGGGAAAAGCCCGTCATCTTAACGAGGACATCTCCCGGAGCGGTAAAGACCGGCACATTTGAAAGGCGTGAAAGCACGGCAGCTGTGGCAGCGGCGCCAAGCTCCGTTTCATCAACAAGAGCGCACAAAGGCTCATATCCGGCATCGAGAGCACGCCCGATTATCAGAGGGCTTTCAGCGATGAAGATGCCCGGTGCAGGTTCATTGATGCGGTAGAGGGCATTTTCGTTCAGCCTTGCGAAAATATCAAGGCGCGGATCGGAAATATCAGTTATGCGGATAAGCTCGAAATTCATAAGGATACTATAACACAGAAAAAGAGATGCGGGGGAGGCATCTCTTTTTCCTGTTTGGTATTAAAGTATAATAAAAAAGGAAGATGAGTGATCTGGGGGTTTCACTCGAAACTATCATGTTATGAACTGCTTCGGTTCATCTTGGGCTTATCATAAACCCCAATAATGACTAAAAAATGTTCGAATTATGAAAAATCTGTGAGCACAGGTTTAATAAAAACAGGAAACATGATACACTTAACGGGCAAAAAAATGAAATGAGGAAAGTATAAATGGCACAGAATCCTATAGTAACAATAGAAATGGAAAACGGCGATGTGATCAAGGCTGAGCTTTATCCCGAGATCGCTCCGGAGACAGTCAACAACTTTGTAAGCCTTGTAAGCAAGGGCTTTTATGACGGGCTGATCTTCCACAGAGTCATCAGAGGCTTCATGATCCAGGGCGGATGCCCTCTCGGAATGGGATACGGCGGACCCGGATATACCATCAAGGGAGAGTTCACATCAAACGGATTCCAGAACGACCTCTCACATGAGCCGGGCGTCCTTTCAATGGCGCGCGCACAGCATCCGGACTCGGCGGGATCACAGTTCTTCATCATGCATGAGGCATCACCGTTCCTTGACGGACAGTATGCGGCATTCGGAAAAGTGACCGAAGGACAGGAAGTTGTAAATAAGATCGCCGAGACAAGGACCGATTATTCCGACAGACCGCTTCAGCCCCAGAGGATGAAGAAAGTCACAGTTGAGACATTTGGTGTGGAATATCCGGAACCCAATAAGCTTGCGGATAAATAAATAGCTTGCTTATTATTTAGTGATGGTCTATAATCCCATCTCGCAGGGCATAAGATCCCTGCTCTGAAAATTAAATATGCTCTATGAGCAAAGGAGGAATCAGAATGAAAAAGATTTCAGCATTTTTTGTTTTGATCGCTATTGTCATGACAGCCGTACTCTCAGCATGCGGAGGCGCAAGTAAGACAGGTGGAAACTCTGTAGTCGTAGGCATATCACAAGACCTGGATAGTCTTGACCCGCACAACAGTGTATACGCAGGAACTAGGGAAGTCTTGTTTAATCTGTACGAGGGACTGGTGAAGCCCACTTCATCAGGTGCCATCGAGCCGGCTGTGGCCAGCGATTTTGAAGTCGCTGAAGATGCCAAGTCCATCCTCTTTACATTAAGGGATGGAATCAAGTATTGGGATGGAACAGCCGTAACAGTTGAAGACGTTATATTCTCAGTAAATCGTTATGCGGACATTCAGGGCTCTGAGTCCGCATTTTCTGTTCTGAAAAGCGTAGAGGCTCAGGGTGAGAACCAGATCCTTGTGACATTGTCTGAGGCAAACAGCGAGTTCATCTATCAGCTGACATGCGCGATCATACCTGCATCATTTGATGCGGAAAAAGAGGAGTGCCCTCAGGGTACAGGTCCTTTCAAGTTCGTTTCTTATGCTGCAGGTGAATCACTTGAGGTTGAAAAGAATGAGAACTACTGGAAGGAAGGATTCCCGTATCTTGATGCCGTGACATTCAAGATCGTCACCGACGCCGATACAGCGATCCTGCAGCTCAACTCAGGAACACTTGACATTTACCAGTATCTTACATCAGACCAGGCAGCAGCTCTCGACAGCGAGAAGTTCAACATCCAGGTCGGTAATGTAAACTATGTACAGGGAATGTTCCTGAACAACGCAGCAGAGCCTTTCAACGATGTAAAGGTCCGTCAGGCTATTTACTATGCGGTTGACCGCCATCAGATCAGCGACATGCTGTTCGACGGAAAGTCCCATATCATCGGAACACATCTCATCCCCGCGATGAGCGCTTACTATGACGAATCGCTCGAGAAGGCATATGAGACAAACGCCGACAAGGCTAAGGAGCTCCTTAAGGAAGCCGGTTATGAAAACGGATTTGAGTTCACCATCACCGTTCCGAACAACTATGCTCCTCACGAGGGAACAGCCCAGATCATAGCCGAGAACCTTGCGGCAGTAGGCATCAAAGCCAACATCGAGCTCGTTGAGTTCACCACATGGTATTCAGATGTATATGTTGACCGCAAATATGAGGCAACAGTAGTTGCTGTAGACGGAACCCTGGCTCCGAGCTCATGGTTTTCAAAGTTTGTTACCACTGCAGGCAACAACTTCATCAACTACAACAACGCTGAATATGATCAGGTCTACAGTGCAGCTCTTGCCGAGACAGACCTTGACGCAAAGGTTGGCTACTACAAGCAGCTTCAGAAGATCCTTTCTGACGATGCGGCATCCATTTTCTGCCAGGATCCTTCAAACCTTCTGGCGATCAACTCAAAGCTTGAGGGATACGAGTTCTACCCCGTATCAGCTCAGGACATGTCAATAGTTAAATACAAGTAATTACATGAAACAGGGGCGCTGCCTTATGGGCGGCGTCCCTGAAAATGCTTATGAAATACGTGATCAAGAAGATAATAACGCTCTTTCTGGCACTGTTCCTGATCTCAGTGATAGTGTTCTTCGCGTTCTCGGTGCTTCCTGCCGACGCGGCCGTTGCCAAGCTCGGAACGGACGCCACTCCGGAAAGGCTTGAAGCTCTGCGCGAAGCAATGGGGCTTAATAAAAGTGTATTTGAGCGCTACGGCATCTGGCTGGTTGGAGCCCTTCAGGGCGACTTCGGCAAATCGCTCCAGTACACCAATAAAACAGTGACCTCACTCATCAGCACAAGGCTTGGCAACTCGGCCATCCTCTCGCTGATCTCATTCGTGATGGTCATAGTATTTTCAATACCGCTCGGCATTTTCTCAGCAAAGAGAAGGAGCGCTCTTGGCAGAGGCGCGATGACGACAGTCACCCAGGTAACGATGGGCATCCCGTCGTTCTTCCTCGGCGTGCTGATAACGTATCTGTTCGCGATACTCCTTCATCTCTTCAGCCTGGGCAATTTCGTCTCGCCGAAAAAGAACTTCTGGGCGGCGGTCGGGTATCTCATATTCCCGGCCATAGCCATCGCGCTGCCTAAGATCGCGATGACTGTCAAGTTCCTGACATCATCCATCAGGAATGAACTCCATAAGGAATATGTCCGCACGGCTTACTCAAAGGGACAGACCAGGAACGGCGTCCTGTATAAGCATGTGCTCATAAACGCGATGATACCGGTAGTAACCTTCCTCGGCGTCATAGTTGCCGAGATCGTTGCGGGAAGCCTGATAGTCGAGCAGGTCTTTTCGGTGCCGGGCATCGGAACGCTCCTCATCACCGCCATCACAAACCGTGACTACCCTGTGGTCGAGGCGTGCGTCCTGCTCATCGCTTTCTTCGTCATCATCATCAATTTTGCCGTGGACATGATCTACAAAGCGATCGATCCGCGGGTAACGGTATAAGGAGCGGGCCATGAAATATTTAAAGAAAAACAAAAGCCTGCTCATAGGATTGATAATAACCGGCATCGTGCTTGCTTTAGCGCTGATCGGACTCTTCTGGACGCCTTACAGCACGACGGAGATGAGCACAACATATAAGCTTTCTCCTCCGAGCGCGGCGCATTGGTTTGGAACAGACAACTACGGCAGGGACATTTTCTCAAGGATAATGCAGGGAATGGGGACAACGTTCATTGTTTCCATCACCACGGTCGTGTTCGGAATGATAGTCGGAACGGTCATCGGAATGGTCGCCGGATATGTGGGCGGATGGTTTGACGAAGTCATAATGAGGATCAACGATGTCCTTAACGCATTCCCCAGTGTGCTCCTTGCGCTGGTATTTGTAAGCTTCATGGGAACAGGCCTGCTGAACATCATCCTCGCTCTGGGCATCCTCTTCATACCGAGCTTTGCGAGGATAGCAAGGTCTGAGATGCTGAGGCTCAAGAGCCTTCAGTTCGTGCAGAGCGCGCAGCTGTCAAAGGCAAAGCATGCCAGGATCATCTTCGCGCACATCCTGCCAAATGCACTGGCCACGATATTTGCGAGCGCCGCGGTCGGATTCAACAACGCGGTACTGGCTGAGGCATCCTTAAGCTACCTGGGACTCGGCGTTCAGCCGCCGACAGCTTCGCTCGGAAGAATGATCTCCGAGGCGGGCAGCTACCTGGTGCAGGCTCCTTGGTTTGCCATCGCACCGGGCGTTGCGATAATAATACTTGTAATGGGCATCACGCTTATAAGCGAAGGCCTCACAAAGATAGAGCAGTGATATGAGTTTACTTGATGTAAGAAAACTGAATGTCATATTTGACAGCAGCAGGGGCGTCACCCATGCGGTGAAGGACGTTTCATTTACCATGGAAGAGGGCGAGATCCTCGGCATAGTCGGCGAGTCGGGTTCCGGAAAGAGCGCGACCAGCCTTGCCATCATGGGACTGCTTCCGAGCACAGCGTCCTACTACGGCGAGCTCCTGTTTGACGGACATGACTTTGTAAAGATGTCATTTGACGAGCTCAGGACATTTAAGGGAGACGAAGTCTCGATGATCTTCCAGGAGCCGATGGTATCCCTGAACCCTCTGATGAGAGTCGGCAAGCAGGTAGAGGAAATGCTCCTTCTGCACAGGACCGAAGAGGGACATGAGGACGAGGCGAAGATGACAAAAGCCGACAGAAAGGCCAAAGTCCTGGAAATGTTCGAGCTTGTCGAGCTTCCCAATCCCGAAGTCACATACAGGAAATATCCCCATGAGCTTTCGGGCGGGCAGCAGCAGAGGGTAATGATCGCCATGGCGCTCATCTGCAAGCCGCAGCTCCTGATCGCGGATGAGCCCACGACAGCATTGGATGCGGATGTACAGGACCAGATCATAGATCTGCTGAAAGAAATGAACCGGAGGCTGGGAACCGCCATCATCTTCGTGTCCCACGACCTTTCAGTGATCCGCAAGCTCTGCCGGAACGTGCTCGTCATGTATCACGGCGAGATAGTAGAGCGCGGCACGGTCGAGGAGATATTTGAAAATCCGCAGGATGACTATACAAAGAAGCTGATCGCCGCCATTTCGGATGAGCGGAAAGTAGTGGAGCCAAATGAAGCCGAAGACATGCTCGTGGTAAATGATCTTAGCGCATGGTATGAGATCCCGGGCAAGAAGATCGGCGAGAAGCCCACAAAGAAGATGATAGTCGAGAATCTCAGTTTTAATGTGAAAGAAGGCGAGATCCTCGGCATGGTAGGCGCGTCGGGTTCCGGAAAGAGCACGGTCAGCCGCGCGATACTCGGTCTCCATAAATGGAAGAGCGGCGATATCATCATGAAGGAGAAGAACCCCCAGATGGTCTTCCAGGACAGCTCAGCCTGTCTGAACCCCGTGAAGAAGATCGAATGGATCCTCGAGGAGCCGCTGCGCAACATGACCGACATGACAAAAGAGGAGCGCAAGGCCAAGGTCAGGGAAATGCTCGCGAAAGTCGAGCTTGGTGAGGAGTACCTGAAGAGATACCCGAGGCAGCTGTCCGGCGGACAGAAGCAGAGGGTCAACATAGCGCTCGCGCTGATAAGCGGCTCCAAGTTCATCATAGCGGATGAGCCCGTCTCGGCTCTAGATGTCACGATCCAGGAACAGATCCTGCATCTGCTCCTGTCGCTGCAGAAGGAATTCCACCTGTCAGTCCTGTTCATTTCCCATGACATCAACGTCATCAACAGGATCTGCGACAGAGTCATATATCTGAAGAATAGATATAACAAAAACCCCCGGACATGATGTCAGGGGGTTTTCCGTTAAAATAAGCGGACAACGGGAATCGAACCCGCCTCTCAAGCTTGGGAAGCTCGTGTACTACCGATGTACTATGTCCGCAAGTTCAGGCACTGTGTCATTATAACACATTTTTTCCAATGTGCAATCCAACATATGTTATAATCAACCCGTAAAGAAACCCGTCACGTACAGCAAAAGAGGTGCGGCATGAAAGAGGACAGGATCAATATTATCGGAGCAGGCGCGGCAGGGCTTACAGCCGCGATAACACTGGCACAGAAAGGCATGAAGAGCCGCCTGATCTATCTGGAGGAGAGCGATTCCCCCTTAAATGTTGACGACATAAAGATCCCGGCTGACCCGGCAGAGCATGAAGCGGAGACGATGAAAGCCGGCGGATACATCATCGATCCGAGCGCGGTCAAGTTCTTTGCACTGACTGCCCCTGCATTCCTGCACTGGCTTAAGGACCTTGGCGCAGGGGATGTGATGGCAGCGCTAAGCCGCGAGAGAAACAG
>SVDE01000185.1 GCA_015057955.1 Lachnospiraceae bacterium
ATCTTTACGTGTACTCTGAGTGTGTCGCCGACTTTGAATTCAGGGATATCGTCCCTTCTGTAATCCATTGTGACCTGATCTAAAATATTCACGTTATTCTCTCCTTCCTCTCAAGACGTTCTTGGAGCCTCCGGCCGAATGCCGTCCCCAGAGGACCGCCCGTAATAACTGTGGGCTGCCGGAAACCGACAGCCCTAATAGAATACTATACCGATTACTGGATTTCAAGCACTTTTTTGATAAAAATGCGGCCTATTGAATTAGCATCTTTAATGCAACACAGCCGTTGCAGTTACTCTGAAGAGAAGGAGTGTTGCGTTTACATTGAGTAGCGATTGTGTTGCAGTAACCTCGATGAATGCTATGGTATAATTTCATCGGAGGTATTTGTTATGCAGAATAAGGACGATCTTCTTCGCTATTGCAATTATGTAAAGAGGAACCTTGATATGGCTGTGACTGATAAAATGTATCATGTTTTCATGCCTTGGCTTAAAGTGCTTCCTGAGAAGAATTATGGCTTAGTGAATACAGACAACATCATGGGGCAAAGCTATCTTTTAAGTTTTATGCCTGATGTAGAGATAGGATTCACAATACCGACTATTATTGAGAAACTTGTAAAGAACGAGCTAAATGTTTCTCGTCATTTCATTGAATCCGAAAGAAGTATCATCTATTCGAACGAAGAAAATGCGCCTTATAAAGATGACTACACATCTATCTTAGCTGTTGATTTCCCTAAAAGTTCTTCACAATTAAAGTTGTTAAAGCCATATATAATTGATGGGAATAAACGTATTTCTCAGGCTGTCAGGTGTGGACATGTTGCATCTGTTACATACAATCTCATTGAACCTCACTCCTTTGATCCATTCTGCTTTACAGATATATATTCCCGTTTCATTTTGCTTTTTACATATGATATGGCTATAGTTTCTGAAAGTCGTGATCCTCAATATGTGTTGTCTACAGTTCAGCGCGTTATTTCAAGATTCTCATCTGGATATCCGTCGTTAATGGAGTTTTTAAAGAATTCCGCTTCTTTACTTTGATCTAATAACCGTATAGATTTTTCTATCTCTTCTACATAATTTCTATTTGTTGTAGGATTCAACGGGCTTTTTTCATAGCCCGCCGTTTCCCTTTTTTCATCCTTCTTCATGATGGTGCCCCTTTCAACAAAAAGGGAGCTGTGGCTCCCATATCTTAGATTTATTAAAAAGGCATCCCCAGATCGCTAGGTTCTCCAGCACCGCTATGTTACAATACCCGAACAAGCAAAAAGCCTCATGAACGACTTCCGCTAAAAAGTCCCGTTCTAAAGGCTCTTCTTAATTTGGTGCCCTTCGGACACCCCGTATTATTGTACCTAAATTATGGTTGCAGCACGACGATTTGTCAACGAAAAATGTGCCATAATGACAGTTTTTTACGCTTTTACGGGATCTGAGGGTGCTTGGTTGGGCGTGCGCCCGGAAAGGTTTATTATGTCTAAACAATCAATTAAATCGCCTCCTAAAAAGGGTTCTCACTTCATTTTGGAAGACCGCGCCAAGATCGAATATGGCCTCAACCACAAGCATTCGATCAGAGCTATTGCTAAGGAACTCGGCAAGTCCCCTTCTTCCGTCAAGCGCGAGATCGAGCGCAACTGCAATTTGGTCAAAGATTACGCAAACAACTGCGCTCACATCAACTCCTGTCAGGTTCATCATGTATGCGGCAGGACAGACTGTAACGTGTTATGCCGCAACAGATGCAGAACGACCTGCTATGAGTGGTGCGACAAATACGAAGTGTGGGAATGCGACAAGCTTCAGGTCTCGCCTCATGTGTGTAATGGCTGCAAATACCTGAACAGAAAACCTGTGCCATGCTCTCGAGACCGGAAGCTGTACTTCGCCAGCGATGCTCACAGAAAGTATCTCTCTCTGCTCAAAGACCGCCGCAGTGGATTCGATCTGACTCTCGGAGAATTGATCGACATCGACAAAGTCGTTTCGCCTCTCATAAAGAAAGGTCAGTCTCCGTTCCACATCATGCAGAACAATGTGCTGCCTGTCAGTCTCTCCACGCTTTACAGGATCGTAGACAGCGGTGAACTTGAAGCGGGCAACATCGACCTCAAGCAGAAGCTTCGCCGCAAGCCTCGTAAAACTGAGCGCCACGGAGAGAAGCTTTCACAGAAAATCCGTGAAGCCAAAGTTGGCCACATGTACGGAGATTTCCTCAAATATATGGAGGAACATGACACATTCCACACCGAGATGGACTGCGTCATCGGCAAACGTGATGAGCCACCTGCTCTGCTCACTATCCATTTCCCCGGCCTTCAGATGCAGCTTGCTTTCTATCTTGCTGAACATACGGCGTTCAACGTCGTTACCAAGCTTGACGCGATAGAGCTGCTTCTCGGATACGATCTGTTCTGCAAGGTCTTTCCCGTGATACTCACAGACAACGGGAGCGAGTTCGCTGATGTTTCCGGCATCGAGAGATCTGTCTTTGATCCGAAGCTTAGACGCACGCATGTGTTTTACTGTGAACCGAACCGCTCCGATGAGAAGGCATCCTGCGAAAACAACCACAGACTGATTCGTGATGTTATACCGAAGAGCACATCTCTTGTGCCATACACACAGGAAGATGTCTCGCTCATGATGAACCACATAAACAGTTATTGCCGTAAGAAGTCTTTCGGCAAATGCGCTTATGACCTGGCGATGGATGTATTCCCGGAAGATTTCTTTGATCTGCTCGGACTGTACAAGATACCCGCAAACGAGGTCATGCTTAAGCCTCAGCTGCTGAAAGAAGCTTACGAGAAAGCCAAAGCCAGAGATAAATAACTATCTCCAATGTTAACGCAACAGGCGTTGCATTAAACCCGACAAATATGGACAAACCGCCATGCCGGGTGGTTTTGTGCGCTCTTTTTAGCAGATTTTGGTGCCTCTAAACCTTGATTTTTCGTTTACCAAAAAGCACTGGCAGCTTGATATACCAGTGCTTTCGTTGCATTTACTCTGAGTGTTGCATTTACCTTAAATATTCAGCAGAATGATTCCGGTTATACTGCCACGCTGTACACTTTCAACGCCAAGGCCATTCAGGACGGCAAGCAGTTTGAGCATGAAGACAATTATGAAGCAGGCTATGATGACATGGGAGATATCCTTGATGGAGCCACCAAGGATGGCATAATCAGATTCAAAGGCCTGGACCCGGATAAGCCGGTAAAGATCCAGATCGAAGCATACAGTGACAACTGGGAAATCGATATGGAAGACTATGTCTTCGAAATAGAATAGCTATCCCTTTCAGATCGGAGCCCGGCACTGTTAACAAGCGGAAGTCCTCAGCCGGGCTCCGCATTTCCATTTGTCGCTTTACATGCGACCACAAAGGGGCGTTTTTTGACCAATATACCCCTATATACTAAAGACATCAAAGAGACATACTTTTAGACGAATGAGGGGCTCAAACCTCCTCAGGATGTGAACGGAGGGATACAAATGATCATGACAAAAAAGAGAATGAAACTTTTTGCCATCATACTGGCGATTCTCACAGCAATTTTCTTTCTGAACGGATGCGGCAGCAAGATACCGTCACCTACAGAAACAACAGATGCATTTCTGCAGGCACTGAAAGCTCAGGATGATGAAGCTATAGCGGGAGTCTATGCCGACGAAGAACTGAATCTGTTGGATGCAGCTTCCGATTCAGAAGAGGAAGCTGAAGATACTGAGGGTTCAGAGGATCTCAACTCAGGTCTCGAATCTGTATATGATGAGCAGCTGCTGCCAAAGATGCTTGATTTCGACTACGAGATCAGCAATGAGCAGATCAACGGAGACAAAGCGACTGTCGATGTGAAGTTCACGACTTACAAGATAGGCGAGGCGTTCACAGCTTTCTTTGGTGATTACATCTCTCAGGCGTTCGTCCTTGCATTCAGCGATGTATCAGAGGAGGAGCTTGACGCATTGGCTGCAACAACTCTTTCCTCCAAGCTGGCTGATTTGACAGAGAAGTCGTATGAAAAGACCGTAACGATCCCACTGACTATGATTGACGGTAAATGGGTCGTAGATCAGCTTGACGGTGAGAGCGATATCATCGACGCCATAACCGGCGGACTTGTAACATCAATGAAAAACATGGATGAAGCATTCTCCGCATGGGATGAAGAAGAATAAACCAGGAGACACCTATGACCATCAAAGAAGCAGAACAGATGATAATCGACGCATACAGCAACTACAGTCTCCCTGAGGAGAACAAGATGAT
>SVDE01000186.1 GCA_015057955.1 Lachnospiraceae bacterium
GGGATGGTTTATACTGTTCAATTGCCAATGTGCGGTTGCTGTCTGTTTTCGCGACAGCTTGTTTATATTACTACTCGCGGACCTCAATGTCAACAACTTTTTTCGACTTTTTTTAAGTTTTCAAAATGTCTCTTTCGGAAAATCAAGGTGGACTTTTAATATACATCATTCGATTTCATTTTTCAACACAAAATCCTATGAATTTAAGATCACTTTGCGGATTTCCTCAAGTTCCTCTTCAGCCTGCATTATCTGCTCAAGCAGTGATTCCTGATTTTCCTCTTCCGCGTTGATCTTCTCCTGCAGAGATATAAGTGCGCTGTAATCTGCCGCCTTCCCCGGATCATTCATTTCTTCCTTATATTTAATTAAATTCTCATCAGACCGGGAAAGGTCTTCCTCGAGTTTTGCCAGTTTTTTCTTAAGTCTTGACTCGAGTTTTCCGGGATTGGAAGAAAGCAGCTGTTCCCTTTCATCAACTTTTTTCTCAGCAGATTTTTCCTTTGGAGCATCGGCCTTGACGGCTGTTTTACCGGTCACCCTCGAGTTGGAATATTCCAAGCCGCTCTGCAGAGCTGCCTCCATGCGTTTCTTTTCAGCCTTGTACTCCTCATAGCCCATGTCGTAGAAGAATACTCCGTTGGCTGTAAACTCCAGGATATTTGTTGCCACTCTGTCTATGAAATACCTGTCATGGGATACGAAAATTACAGTGCCGTCAAAGTTCTCAAGCATGTGTTCGAGAGCTTCCTTGCCTATCATGTCCATATGGTTTGTCGGCTCGTCAAGGATCAGGAGATTGGGTCTGGAATAAAACATCTTGCATAGGGCCAGCCTCACTCTTTCTCCTCCCGAGAGCTGCCCGAGTTTTTTCTCAACTTCCTCCCCGCTGAAAACGAAGCATCCGAGAGCGCTTCTCGCTTCTTCCCTTGTAACCTTGGGATACATGTCCCAGAAATTATCAAGTATTGTCTGTTCCGGATCCTGGTCATTGATAAGGGCCTGACGCTGGTCAAAATATCCCCACTCAACATTCCTGCCATATTCATAACCGCCTGAGAGAGGAGGTATCTGCCCAACCAGGACTTTAAGCAGCGTCGACTTGCCTATGCCGTTTGCGCCGATGACTGCAAGCCGCTCTTTCTTCCTTAATGTAAAAGTGACTTTTGCCAGCACCGAATCATACCCGACGGCCATGTCGTTCACCTTGAGCACCTCAGTATAGCTTTCTGTCCTGGGACTGAAGGCAGCCCTGAAGCTTTTTGTGTCAAACCTTCTGGGCTTCTCTATCCGTACCATGTGTTCAAGCACTTTTTCCTTGGAATGCACAGATGCGACCTTCGTCGGTGTGTTCTTCCACTTCTCTATCCATTCGGTAAGCCTTGCTATCTCTTTCTGCTGGGCTTCGTAATCCTTTTCCTGTTTTTCGAAAGCTGCCTGCTTCTGTTTTGTAAAGGCGGTGTAGTTACCGGAATATCTGGTTATCCTGCCATACTCTATCTCATATGTGACACTTACTATCCCGTCCAGGAAAGCCCGGTCATGAGATACGATCACAACAGCACTCGAGTAATTCTTCAGATAACCTTCCAGCCATTCGATAGTGGGAAGATCAAGATGGTTTGTAGGCTCATCGAGCAACAGGATATCAGGCTTGCAGAGCAGAAGTTTCATGAAGGCGATCTTGGTCTGCTGTCCTCCGGAAAATTCTCCGACCGGCCTGTCAATTTCTTCCATGCCGAATCCGAACTTCTGGAACATTATCAGCATCTCCCGTTCGCAGTCGAAGCCTCCGAGAGCATTGAACTTACGCTGAAGAGCTTCATATCTGGACAAAAGGATGTCATGCTCATCCTCGCTGCAGATTGAAAGCTGTTTCTCGAGTTCCTCCATCTGAGCGCTGCACTCATATACGCCGGCAAATGCTTTCTTAAGCTCTTCCCTGCAGCTTGCCGATCCATCCTCGAAACTGATCTGGCTGAGCGTTCCTATGGTCAGCCCGCCCTGCTTAATGAAACGTGCTGTTTCGTCACTGTCGGGATTGGCCATCTCGATCTCTCCGGCGATCAGTTTCATCAGCGTTGTCTTTCCGCAGCCATTCCTGCCAACTACTGCGATCTTTTCATTGTCACGGATCTCAAAGTCAGCTCCATATAAGATTGTATCCGCGCCGTACTGTACAACGGCGTTCCTGATCTGAAGTTTCACGGCGGTTACCCTATGCAGTCCTTAAGTATCACAGCGATATATTTTATTTGATATTTCCGCTATTTACAAGCACGAATAAACTTTGTTATTATTGTTTATGATTTTTTAGAAAGCAGAGAAAAAAAAATGAATAAGATCATTATTCCGGAAGGTTATAAGGCTCCGCTTGATGCTTACGACATGCAGCGGGCGATAGTATGTGTAAAGGATACTTTTCAGCAGGAATTCTCACGTATCATGAATCTGAAACGTGTTTCCGCTCCGCTGTTCGTGCTTGGTTCCTCAGGTATAAACGACAATCTGAACGGCGTCGAACGCCCGGTTGAGTTTGACGTTCCCGCAGTTGATGCCGATGCCCAGGTCGTACAGTCCCTTGCGAAATGGAAAAGGCTTGCGCTCAAGCGCTATGCTTTCAAGGTTGGCGACGGATTATACACCGACATGAACGCCATCAGGCGCGATGAAGAGCTTGACAACCTTCACTCCATCTATGTTGACCAGTGGGACTGGGAAAAGATCATCACCAAGGAAAACCGCAACATCGATTTCCTTAAAATGATAGTAAGAAATATCGTACGCTCAATAATAGCCACTTCCGAGATCGTAAATGCATGCTATCCCCAGCTGAACACCCGTCTTGACAGGGAGGTCGCATTCATTACATCTCAGGAGCTCGAGGACATGTATCCCACATTGAGCAGCCATGACCGCGAGAACAGATTTGTAAAGAAACATCCTACCGCATGTATCCTTAAGATCGGCGGTCCGTTAAGATCAGGCAAACCGCATGACGGAAGATCTCCTGACTATGATGACTGGGAGCTCAACTGTGACATTTTCTTCTGGCATAAGACACTTAACCGCGCCATGGAGATATCGTCCATGGGTATCCGTGTCGACAGCGAGGCACTTGACCGCCAGCTTACCATAGCAGGATGTGATGACAGAAGGGATCTTCCGTTCCACAAGATGCTCCTTGCAGGCGAGCTTCCGCTCACAATAGGCGGAGGCATAGGTCAGTCAAGACTGTGCATGCTGCTCATGGGCTGCGCCCACATCGGTGAAGTCCAGGTAAGCGTATGGGATTATAAAACAATTGAGGCCTGCAGCCGTTCAGGGATCAATCTGCGCTGATAAACTAAATAAAGATCATTAAACAGAGGGAGACAACTGTAATGGAAAGGCAATTCATTTTATCCAGCGAGTCAACTGTAGATCTTCCATATTCACATATGGCAGAACGCAACATTCCGATAATCTTTTACAATTACACTGTAAAAGATGTTGAATATGTGGATGACATGGGCCGTGACCCGCAGGCGCGCCCGAATTTCTACCGCATGATAGATGAAGGCGCAGTTCCCAATACTTCGCTGATCAACCAGCAGCAGTATACTGACTTTTTCGAAGAGCTTCTTCAGAAAGGTGATGTACTTCACATTGCATTTACTTCAGGTCAGTCTTCTTCCGTCACCAATGCCCTTGCAGTCGCTGAAGAGCTCCAGGCAAAATACCCTGACAGGAAGATCAAAGTGGTAGATTCACTCTGCTCCTCTTCCGGAATGGGATTATTTGTAGATTATATTGCCGATCTTGCAGATGAAGGCAAGTCTATGGAAGAGGTATATGACTGGGCTATCGCAAACAGAAATAAAGTGCACCATCAGTTCTTCACTTCCAACATGACCCAGTTCCGCCGCACCGGACGTGTATCAGGTCCTACCGCAGCCATTGCTACAATCCTCAACATCTGCCCTATCATGCGTCTTGACGATGGCGGCCGCATCATATCTTACAGCAAGGTAAGAGGCAAGAAGAAAGCAGTTGCCGAAACAGTCAGTGAGATGATAAAACATGCACAGAACGGAACAGCATATGACGGCAAATGCTACATCTGCAATTCAAACTGCATTGAGGACGCCAGAATGCTGGAGGCTGCTGTCGAGGAATCTTTCCCTGCTCTTAAGGGCAAGATCGTCATGTGTGACATAGGCACTATCATCGCATCCCATTCAGGTCCGGGAACAGTAGCAGTGTTCTTCATGGGCGATGAAAGGCTTCCCCAGGAATAATAGT
>SVDE01000187.1 GCA_015057955.1 Lachnospiraceae bacterium
GCTGAAGATCAAAGCGGCTGCGTACTTTCAACAAAAAAAGTTTCCGTGACAACACCGGGAACCATGGAATCTATCGTACTAAAGGCAGATAAACTTAAAACTCTCCAGGGCCGGGTCGTTGTATCAGCAGAACACGGGGAGGTCATGGTATGAAAAAAAAGATAGTATGCACCACATGCCCCAATGGATGTGAGATAGCAGCTGAATATACAAGCAAAGACGACTTCAGGATAGAAGGTCAAAGATGTAAGCGGGGATATGAATACTCCTTTAATGAATGTTTCGACCCTAAAAGAACATTTACGGCATCAGTAACGATAAAGGGAGCGGAAAGAAAGATGCTGCCTTTACGTTCATCTGCGCCTGTACCAAAGGAGAAAATGACAGAGATCGCCGATGAAATAAAGAAGATCACCGTTGATGCGCCTGTATCTTCCAGGCAAATAATAATCAAAGATGTTCTCGGAACAGGAGTGGACCTTATATCGTCAATGACTATTGATAAAATACAGGAGGCCGCAAAATGACATATAACAAAGACGTACTTGTTATTGGAGCGGGAGCAGTCGGCACAGCGATCGCCAGGGAGCTTTCCAAGTTCAGGCTTGAAGTCATGGTGGTCGACAAAAATGATGATGTGGGGGGAGATGCTTCTAAGTCTTGCAGTTCATGCTGCAGCACAGAAAGCACAGTTGCACCCTTTACTCTGGAATCCAAGATCGCACAATCCTCAAGACCGCTGTTTTATCATTTGTGCGAAGACCTTGACATTCCGATCCACTATTGCGGAAGCATAACGCCGGCTTTGAATGAATATCAGCTTTCCCAGATACCGGCTATGCTGGAGAAAGCATTTAATAATGGCGTTTATGATGCCGAGTATCTGACTCATGATGAGCTTATGGAACTTGAACCTAATCTCAATCCTGAGAATCTGGGTGGAGTTTACAATCCCAGAGATGCACAGATATCACAGTTCATGCTTGTCATTGCTCAGGCAGAAAATGCAGCGGAAAACGGCGTGGAGTTCCTGCTGGATGCGCCGGTGACCGGAATGGATGTAAAGAACGGAAAGATCGAGGCTGTGCATACTCCCAAGGGAGATATCAAAGCTAAGTGGGTCATCAATGCGGCGGGGCTGTACTGTGATGAAATAGCCAGAATGGTGGACGAATGTGACTTTACTGTTCATCCAAGAAAGGGACAGTTCTTCGTATTGAGCAAAGATACACCTGTTAAGGTCAGTCACACGATCCTTTCCATTCCTGAGAAAAACACCAGGGGAACTTTGGTAATACCGACTGTTGACGGGAATATACTTGTAGGGCCGACTGCTGAAGATATCGTTGACAAGACAGATAAGAAGACAACGGCAGAGGGCCTTAAAAAGGTAACAGAGATGGCACATTCTCTCGTCCCGGGGCTTAGAATGGAGGACACCATCACTCAGTTTGTAGGGCTGAGGCCTGCAAGAGAACCGGAAGGATATAATATTCTGGTATCTGAAAAGGTAAAGGGATATGTGGGGATCTCAGGTATCAGATCATCAGGACTTACCTGCAGTCTGGGAATAGCCAAGTATACCATCCACGAGATGCAGAAAGCCGGACTTGAACTTAAAAGGAAAGATGGATTTATATCAAAAAGAAGGGGAATAGTCAAATTCTCAGATAAGACCGATGCTGAAAAACAAAAGCTTATTGAAGGGAACTCCTTATATGGGAAGATAATCTGCAGATGTGAACAAATCACTGAAGCAGAAATAGTGGAGGCTATCCACAGACCTGTCGGAGCCAAAACCATCGATGCCGTCAAGAGAAGAGTCCGTGCCGGTATGGGGAGATGTCAGGGTGGCTTCTGCAGTCCCTTAGTAATAGAAATACTTGCCAGAGAACTGGGATGCGATCCTGAGGATATAAGAAAGCGCAGCGGAGCATCCTTCATGCTTGAACGGTAGGTAATTGCTATAAAGGCGTACATTTCGTAAATTGCAAACGAAAGGAGGGCTATAAAGACTATATTTTTACGAAATATATAATGGTTTTTCTGCGAAAACACAAATTGAATAAACGATACTGTACTTTTTTATCGGAATATGAGGGAAATTTACGTCAGTATAAAAAGACATGTCAGCGCAGAATGCCATCACGCCAAAAATGTTGATTTTCAAGATTTAATCGATTTATGCCTTCGGAAATTCAAAAAAATGTCAGCATATAATGACATGGGCAAAAAACGCAGTAACGCGATAAAGCGTTGAAATTACTGGCTTTTCGCTTTGGCACGACACTTGCTAAATTGTGATAGTAGATTAATATAACCATTTATGCATAAAAGAAAGTGAGGTGCAATATGACAATGGAATTAGGAAAAGACTTATTGTATCTGAGCCAGAGTGATATCATCGGCATGAAGATCGGTATGCCGGAGATGATCGATCTGATGGAGAAGGTATATGCTGAAAAGGGTAAAGGCTTAACACAGATGCCGCCGAAACCGGCTGTACATTCTCTTCCGGATAAATACCCCGGTGACTTCATCCACGCTATGCCGGCATTCATTCCTGGTATGGATGCAATCGGAATCAAATGGGTAAGCGGATATGAGAACGCAAGAGATATGGGATTCCCTTATATCAGCGGTCTTTACATCCTTAACGATACACAGACCGGTATTCCTATCGCCGTTATGGACTGTGTATGGATGACCACTTACAGAACTGCTGCTGTTACAGGTCTTACCGCTAAACTTCTGGCAAATCCTGACAGCGAGAGCATCGGACTTCTCGGAACCGGACTTCAGGGAAGAGTACAGGTTGACGCTATCCTGATGGTTATGAAAAATATCAAGGAAGTCAAGGTATTTGATAAGATCCCTGCAGCTGCAGAAGCTTACGTAA
The DNA here is from genome assembly GCA_015057955.1 of Lachnospiraceae bacterium. Lineage (GTDB taxonomy): Bacteria > Bacillota > Clostridia > Lachnospirales > Lachnospiraceae > RGIG5612. Next base: position 2,900 of record SVDE01000187.1, read on the forward strand.
AAGAAATGAGCGCAAAGCATCCTGATGTGAAGTTCACCATCGTGGAAGACAGAGTTGACGCCGTCAAAGGCTGCGATCTGCTCTCATCCTGCATCCCTTGTTCAGTAGTTCCGGGCATTGAGTTCATCACACCTGATATGATCAAACCGGGCTGCACAGCACTGCCTGTTGATGACCTCGTATTGTATGAGCCGGGAACTGAAGACTGCTTCGATAAGGCTTATACGGATGACCGCGGTCAGTTCCAGCACTTCAAAGACATGGGATTCTTCAGAGCATTCCAGGAACTGCCTGCAGAGTTAGGCGAAGTAATCGTTGGAAAGGCAGAGGGCCGTACCAGCCACGACGAGAAGATCCTGACAGTCAACATCGGAACCGGACTTGCTGATGTCGGAACAGCAAGAATGCTTTATAACAGAGCAATAGCTGAAGGCATCGGCACCAAGTTATCTTTGTAAAATGTAAAATAAGTTTAAAGGAAGTTGTTGGTAAAAACAGAAAGGAAGGAAAATAGAGATGATGAAAAAAATATTATTGATCATGCTTTCCGTCATATTAGTGTTTACCTTTGCAGCATGTGGCGGAGGCTCCTCTGATGACGGAGGCGGCGGAGAAGAGCCCGCTCAGACATTTGAGCTGAAACTTGCTGACGTTTATCCTGAAGACCATGCGGACACTATCGCATGCAGAGCTGCAGTTGAAGAAATTGAAGAGAAGACCGGCGGAGCAGTAAAGATCAAAGTATATCCGGCTAACCAGCTGGGTGATGCTTCCCAGGTTTATGAAGAGATCCGTAAGGGTACCATCGACATGATGCTCGGAACACTTCCGACCACTTTCGATTCCAGAATGGAAATGCTGACTATCCCTTATCTTGTAACCAACTATGATCAGGCTAAGGCTACATTCCTCGGTGGATCTTACTTCTATGATCAGCTGAGCCAGATCCAGAACGAACTGGGCGTTGAGCTTATAAATATATTCACGGATGGATTCATGGGCGTTGGCGCTACCAAGCCGCTCGAGGATCCGATGGATTTCACCAAGAGCCACAAAGAACTTATCCGTGTACCTGCTATGGATTCCTACATCTGGACCGCTCAGGGCATGGGCTACAACACCACAACCATTCCTTACGCTGACCTGTACTCTGCACTGCAGACAGGTGTTGCTGATGGATGGATCGGCGGATCTGCTTACGTAAACTATGAGAGCTTCGGCGATATTATCAAGAGTTTCTGCGAGAGCAACTACATCATGGAGCTCATCCCGATCGTTATGAACAAGGATCTCTACGACTCCATGCCGGAAGAGTATCAGACCATCATCAAGGAAGCATTCGCTACTCAGGCAGTCAAGGTTGCTGATGACCGTGAAGCT
>SVDE01000188.1 GCA_015057955.1 Lachnospiraceae bacterium
GGATGGATCCAGATCTATGCAGAGAACAATCAGGAAGCATATGACAATTTCCTTCAGGCAATGCGCATTGCCGAAACTGATGATGTAAGGCTTCCTATCATGGTCTGCCAGGACGGCTTTATCACATCACACGCTGTTGAGAACATTATCCTTGAAGATACGGATACAGTTAAGAAGTTTGCCGGAGAGTACAAGCCTGCGCATTCACTTCTGGATCCCGATTCAACACTGGCTGTCGGTCCTTATGACGTATGTCCGTATTACATGGAACATAAAGTTCAGCAGGCGCAGGCCATGAAGAACGCTAAAAAGGCCATTCTGGATGTAGCAGCTGACTTTGAGCGCACATTCGGCAGAAAATACGGTTTCTTTGAAGAATACCGCATGGACAATGCAGAGATCGCGATCGTTCTGATCGGAAGCACAGCAGGTACCGCAAAGGCTTGTGTTGATGAACTGAGGAATAAAGGCATCAAAGCCGGACTTATCAAACTCAGGGTCTTCAGGCCGTTCCCCGCGGAAGAACTTGCCGCAGCTCTTTCTAACTGCAAGGCAGTTGCGGTAATGGATAAGAGCGAAGGATTCTCTGCACACGGCGGACCTGTATTTGCGGATACTTCAGCCGCATGCATCAATCTTCCGAAACATCCGGTACTCATAGATGTTGTGTTCGGACTCGGAGGACGTGACTGCCGGGTTGAGGATATCGCAAAAGTATACGATTATCTTGGCGGCATCGCTTACGAAGGAAAAACATATGAAACATATATCCATCTCGGACAGCGCAGCAATGAAAAGGAGGTGTTCTGATGGCTTACGATCATAAGGCAGAGCTTTCAAAGCCTGAGAGATTCTCACCAGGACACAGACTGTGCTCGGGATGCGGCGCGGGAATACTGTGCCGTGCAATGACAAGGGCTCTTGATGAAGGCGATAGGGCAGTAATATGCAATGCGACAGGATGTCTTGAAGTTTCATCATTCCTGTATCCTTATACTGCATGGCAGGATTCCTATATCCACGGTGCATTTGAAAATGCTTCAGCCATTGCTTCAGGAGTTGCTGCTGCAAGATCCAGAAAAGAAGCAAAGGGCGAAATAAAAGGAAATGTAAAGGTTCTCACCATAGGTGGCGACGGCGGTACATATGACATCGGATTCCAGTCACTTTCAGGAGCGCTTGAGCGCGGCACTGACATGACTTACTTCTGTTATGACAATGAAGCATACATGAACACCGGTATCCAGAGGTCATCATCAACCCCCAGGTTTGCCAGCGCTACGACAACACCTGCCGGAGAAGTATCCCAGGGAAAACAGCAGAACAAAAAGGACCTCACAGAGATCTGCGCCGCACATAACATCCCTTATGTGGCACAGACTACATATATCGGCAACATGAAGGATCTCCATGAGAAGGCACACAGGGCGATCTATACACCAGGTCCTGCATTCGTCAATGTCATGTCACCTTGCCCGAGAGGATGGCAGTATCCTTCCGAGGATCTTGCGCTTATCTGCAAGATGGCTGTTGAGACCTGTGTATGGCCGTTATATGAAGTTATTGACGGAACGTGGCATATCAATTATGTCCCGAAGAACAAACTCCCTGTTGAAGAGTTCATGAAGCTTCAGGGAAGGTTCAGACACTGCTTCCGGCCGGGAAATGAATGGACGATCGAGGAAGCACAGAAGTATGTGGACATGAAATGGGAAAAGCTCCTCGCAAAGTGCTCTGACTGAGATGTTTGACCGGAAAGAAGAGAAGAAAGTTGAATATCTTGAGCTGATATATGATCTGATCTTTGTTTATCTGATCGGCAGGAACGGTTCGCTTGTACAGCATATTGAAGGAGGGTTCATTAACTGGACCCTCTTTGTTACATATGTCCTCTGTACTCTGATCGCGATCCAGATATGGAGCTATTCGACTTTCTACATCAACAGATTCGGCAAAAACGGCCTCAGGGATCACATATTCATATTCGTAAACATGTATCTGCTGTATTTCATGGCCGAGTCTACACGGACTGACTGGCAGTCGTCATATTATTACAGATACAACATTGCATGGGGGCTTATACTGGTCAACATAGCCCTGCAGTATTTCATTACATACAAGAAGAATTCCGCTGCAGCGCCGTGGGAAAACGCTCATTTGATCTGGAACTTCCGAAATCTTGCCATCCAGGCTGCGATCGTGTTTGTGTCAATCCCGGTTTATTCATTTACCGGGCTTCCGCTTGGACCTGCAGCCATGGTATTCGGTCTGATAATGACTATGTGTTCAGGCAGAGTCAGCAGTCTTGTGGCTGTAGACTTCTCACATCTTGCAGAGAGGGCAATGCTGTATGTGGTATTTACCTTCGGTGAGATGATAATCGTCATAGCAGGTTACTTCTCAGGTCCTTTCAGCTTAAACCTTGTTTACTTTTCACTGTTTGCCTTTCTGATCGCAGCGGGGCTGTTCCTCAGTTACGAGATCTTCTATGATCATCTGATCGATAAGGAAATGCAGACGAACGGAGCAGGGTACATGGCCATACATATATTCATAATATTTGCGCTCAACAGCATCACGATGGGGCTTGAATTTATGCCGGAACACGAAATACACTCTCTGCCAAAGACACTTTATCTTACAGGCGCAATGCTGATGTTCTATGTCTTTCTGTTCCTTCTCGGAAGATATACGGGCAAGCAGACGAGACCTCCGTTTTCTTTTCTCATCAGGGTAGGTCTGATAGGGGTTTCATTTATTGTCCTGATGATACTGCTAAGAGATATCATGTATGTCAATATCGCTGTCATGGCGGTTTATGTTTATATTGTATATGCAGTCCTTTTGGATTTCAGGAAGAAACATAAAAAGCTGTAAAGACTTTTATGTTTGACATGAATATGTATTTTGCGTATAATTAATCGGATTGTATGTATCAATCGCACAATGAAAATTAAATAAGGAGGTGTACCTCGTATGAGTCCAATAATTGCTATTATTGTTGGAGTCGCAGCTTTCCTGCTGGGTGCAGTCATCTTCTGGTTTTTATCTAAAAATAATTTCAAAAACAATTATGACAAAAAGATAGGCAGTGCAGAGGAGAGATCCAGGGCAATACTGGATGATGCAGTAAAACAGGCAGAATCAAAGAAGCGTGAAGCTCTTATCGAAGTAAAGGAAGAATCATTAAGGACCAAAAATGAGCTAGAAAAAGAAGCTAGGGAACGCAGAGCTGAACTCCAGAAATACGAGAAACGTGTTCTTCAGAAAGAAGAAGACGTCGACAAGAAAAACGAGGCTGTAGAGAGACTTCAGAGGAGTCTGAACGATAAACATCAGGCCATTGACAGGCAGAAGGAAGAACTTAAGGCTGTCAGCGAGCAGAGACGTTTGGAACTTGAAAGGATCTCGGGATTAACCTCCGACCAGGCAAAAGAACTTCTGCTTAAGACTGTCGAAGAAGACGTAAAGGCGGACATGGCAAAAATGGTCAAGGAACTTGAGGTAAGGGCAAGGGAAGAGGCCGATGCAAAAGCCAAGGAACTTGTGATCAACGCTATCCAGAGGACCGCAGTAGATCATATAGCCGAAGCCACCATAACAGTTGTTCAGCTGCCAAATGATGAAATGAAGGGCCGTATCATTGGACGTGAGGGCAGGAATATCCGCGCGATCGAAACAATGACCGGAGTCGATCTCATAATAGACGATACTCCCGAAGCCGTTATTTTATCAGGATTTGACCCTGTCAGAAGAGAAGTTGCAAGGATCGCCCTTGAGAAACTGATCGTTGACGGAAGAATCCATCCTGCAAGAATAGAGGAAACTGTAGAAAAAGCTCAGAAAGAAGTTGAAAAGAACATTAAGGAAGCCGGTGAGGCTGCAGTTCTTGAGGCAGGAGTTCACGGACTTCATCCTGAACTCGTAAAACTTCTGGGAAGAATGAGATACAGGACCAGCTACGGACAGAATGCCCTTAAGCATTCAATTGAAGTAGCTCATCTTTGCGGATTACTGGCCGGAGAGATCGGATGTGACGTTAGACTGGCTAAGCGTGCAGGTCTGCTGCACGACATCGGAAAAGCCATAGACCATGAGGTCAGCGGTTCACACATCCAGCTTGGTGTTGACATTTGTAAGAAGTACAAAGAGAATCATGTGGTCATCAATTCAGTTGCTTCACACCATGGTGACTGCGAACCTGAGTCTCTTATCGCCTGCATCGTACAGGCCGCGGACGCTATCAGCGCTGCAAGGCCCGGAGCAA
>SVDE01000189.1 GCA_015057955.1 Lachnospiraceae bacterium
AAAGTGAGCTTGGCAGCGGTACAGTTTTCTATTTTACGATCATGAAATAAGTCTTCGCTCATCGGGCCGCCTGTACGGCGGCCTTGATGCGCCATGGCTCGATGTCGGTAGGGAGCGTACAGTCCGCACCAAGGATGAATCCGTCTTTTCCGAAACCGGTTATCACCCGTTTGACCTCACCCTCGATCTCGCTCTCACTGCCGTTTTCAAGAACACCTCCGCGGTTTGCAAGCCCTCCCATGACGGCTTTGCCCGCGAACAGGCGCCTTCCTTCTTCAAGTGAGAGAGGTGCCTCATAAACGCCCCAGTTTACCGCGTCACAGAATTCCTGATATCCGTCGTACCTGTTCATGTTCAGACCATCCTTGCAGATGTGAAGGATGACATCCCCGCCTGCCTCTTTTGCCCTCTCCATGATCCTGAGGTCAAACTGTTTTACCGCAATGTCAAATTCTTCATCGGTATAATACCTTCTCTCGCCGCCAAGAGATGCATAATAGATGCCGTCGCATCCTTCTTCGATGCAGGCGCTGACCAGGTCGCAGAGCGCATCGGCGATACGTTTTTCGGCGTCAAGTATCAGTTCCTTATCCTCGCGGAGCTGCCAGACCATCAGTTCCCTGACCGGCTCATATCCGTATGTCGCCTCAAGCGGATGGATCGTGCTCGCGCAGATCCCGTGGACGGTTGCCAGAAGATAGGCGTCAGGTTCAGCGTCCCTAAGTTTTCTGATCAGATCCAGCTGAGCCTGCATGAAAGGCGCATGCCTGTCATATGCGGGCAGTTTTTTCCAGTCTGCGGCAGAATGCATTTCCCCGATCAGAGGGACCAGGTTTTCATTCATTACTTTTAATATGTCAACATCTGTCTGATGATAGAAATCGAGGTGGGCTCTGACCGCCTTGTCGCCAAATGCATTTTCGCGCGGAAAATGTATGGAAAAACACGCCGGTACATGATCGACAGGCTTTCTGTTGATCGCTGCTTTTACACGTTCTCTTTTATCCATTTTAATCCAGTCCCCCTATTTCAAAGGTGTCACAGCACTTTCTTGTATGGCATGATCATGCCTTCGGTCATCCTGCCGCCCATTTTCTTTTTCAGCTTCTTATTGCGCATGAGCGCTCCGACAGCGTACATGCCGATTATCCTGCCCTTTCTCTTCTGCGGGAAATCGTAAAAGCCGTGTTCCTTGTAGAACTTATGGTCTGCCTTCATGAGGCCGCGCATCTGATAGATAAGATCCCTGAAGATCTTCATTCCTCCGATGCCATAGAAGTTGGCAGGCGGCTGGTAGTCATGCTCCAGCGCATATTTCAGCGTGGCGGCCAGTGTGTCAATACCGGCATCAGCTTCAGGTCCGGATACCGCAACTCCTGCGAGGAAATTCCCCCCGACCTGCGCTCTGGATTCGATCAGTGTCTTCAGGTTCTCTTCCTTTTCGAGATCTCCGCTCACCAGATAGCCGACCGGCTTGCCCATCGTGACCGTGCGGTGGCCGTTGCAGAACTGCCTGTCATCAAACACCTTAAAACGGTATCCCATTGAGTGGTCCTTAATGGTAAATGCGTACACTGTCGCGTCAGCGCTCTGTATATGCTCGCGAAGGAAGCTGTCAAAACCGTCTTTGTAGATGCATTTCCCGTCTGCGGCGCAGTTAAAGCAGCCCAGGCAGCCTCCCGCGAACTCAAACTCCGCTATGTCCGTGAAAGTCACTTCCATGCCATCCTGTTCCATGAACCTGTCTATCATGGCTTTAAGTGTTCCGTCATCCCCCGTAAGGTCAGCTACGAGCGCCACTTTATGGGTATTGGATGATGTTTCCTTCTGACCCATGTTCCATAAAACGAACATAAAGAAGTCCAGCGCTTCCTTACGGCCTTTTTCCTTCAGCAGATCTTCCATGTCCGCGGACAGGCCGCGCACATATTTAAGTCCTAAGTCCCGGCAGTTCTCCTCTATAAACCTGTGTGCCGTAATGTCATAGAAATGGAGAGACGTAGTGACCTGAGTTGCTGTCTTTCCCGCAACATTTACGTTGTTTTCCTTCATGAGCTCGATAAATCTGTGGAGCTGCGAAGGCACCAGGAATGTATATACGGGATAACAGAATATGATCAGGTCGGCGCCTTCAAGGCTGGCACGGCACGCGGTGAAGTCCTGCTCCATTTTCCTGATCTGCCTGCCGGGATTCAGGATCTCGAATTCTATTTCGGGGAAGTTCTTTTCGATATACAGCATCGTGTAGAGCGTGATGCTGTCATTACCCTGGGGTGAACCGTTAACTATTACTGTTTTCATGACTTAATGAGTACCTTTCTCTTTTTCCACGCTCCGCTGTGGTAATAGATCATTCCAATCGAGACCGGGGCGAGCCTTGAGCATGCGTCCGCAAGAAAGAATCCCAGTACGTCCATGTGGAATACATAAGCGAAAAGGAAGCTCAGCCCTATACGGAATACCACGCCGTCGAGTATGCCGCCTATCATCCTGAGGATTGAGTTTCCGGTTCCCGCAACAACGCCCTCATAGGCCGCCATTATCGAAGAGAGGAAATATATGATACAGGAGATAGCCATCATCGGTCGGGCAAATGTAAGAACGCCGGGCTCACTCGTGAACAGCCCGAATATGGCCTTTGGAAACAGGAGCGATGCAGCGGAAAGGACAGCTGCCACAGAGACGACCATAAGGAATGAATACCTCATGATCTTCCTGATCCTGTCATGCTTTCCGGCAGCAAAGTTCTGACCGATCAGGCTTCCGCTTGCCGCCTGTACTGATGTCGAGAAAATGTTGGCCATGTGATATACCTTGTCGCCGATCGAATATGCTGCAGATGATTCAACGCCAAACATGTTGATGTATCCCATAAGGACCAGCTGGGTTCCTGTTATGAAGAACGACCTGATAACATTCGGGAATCCGAGTTTAAATACTATCCAGAACTTTTTCCAGTCTATCGCAAAGCTTTTCAGCTTAAAGTCAAATCCGAACTGTTCCTTCTTTTTATACAGGAACACCGTAGAGCACACAAGTGACAGCCCTTGTCCCAGCACAGTGGCTATGGCGGTTCCGGTCGCTCCAAGACCAAAGACAACAATAAATATAATATCGCCGATAAGGTTGAATCCCGCTGCGATAGCTATGAAGATCAGCGGCTTCATGCTGTCTCCCATGCCGCGCAGCACTGAGCTTGTGGCATTGTAACCGAATATCAGTGGAAGACCTATGCATGTGATCCTAAGATAATTGAGAGCCGCATCGAAACTCTCAGCGGGAGTGTTCAGCCAGACGATGATGTTCCTTGAAAGGATAAGGGTGATCACGGCAAATATCACTGCCAGCCCAAACATTTCAGACAGCAGGGTTCCGATGGCTGAGTTAAGCTGGTCACGCCTTTTTGCGCCGATGATCTGGGCGATGAATATCTGCCCTCCCCCGGCAAGCGCAACCCCGACATTTGTAAACAGGTTCAGCATCTTGCCGCCCAGGCTTACCGCGACTATACCTGTGCTGCCGACAAACTGCCCTATGATCATCGTATCAATTGTGTTATATAAGCTGTTTAGAAGGTTTGCCAGAAGGAAAGGTCCTATGAACCTGATCATCATCGGGAGTATCTTTCCTTCCGTAAAGTCTACTCCCATTTTCTTCTTTGCCGTTTCGGCCATTTCTATTCCCCCAGTAATTCAGTCTGTTAATCATTATATTACGGTCATGAAGAAAAAGCATATGCTTTTCCCATACGGATTGTATTTATTCAGAAATTGACATCAATTAATACCGCTGATAAAATTTATTTTTATATTAGAACAATGGAGGTAATGAAATGATCACAGGCGCAGAAGCAATGGCCAGATGCCTGGAAGCTGAAGGTATCACTAAGATCTTCGGTTATCCCGGAGTAGCGATCGCCCCATTTTATGAAGCTCTTTATAATTCAAGCATTGAACATATACTGGTCCGTCAGGAGCAGAATGCCGGACATGCTGCGAGCGGATACGCAAGGGTCTCAAGGAAACCTGCCGTCTGCTGCGTTACTTCAGGTCCCGGTGCCACAAACCTCATCACTGCCCTGGCTACCGCTTATGCCGACAGTATCCCGATCATCGCGATCTCGGGTCAGGTCTCAAGTGAGCTGCTCGGCAGAGATGTTTTCCAGGAAGCTGACATGAGAGGAGCTACTGAGTCCTTTGTAAAACACAGCTATCTGGTCAAGGATCCGGATGACATCCCCAGAGTTTTCAAGGAAGCCTTCT
>SVDE01000002.1 GCA_015057955.1 Lachnospiraceae bacterium
TGGTCCGCCTCTCTATATACACACTCAGTCCGTGAGCGCAGAAGAACTTTTCATCAGCCGCAGTATTTTCCATAAGTACTTTTATCTTCATAAAATCTCCATCTTTTTGCTGTATCATCAGTCAAATTTAAATTTGCAGATGGAGTATATCATATTTTCTTTTATGTTTGAGGATAAAGTCGATATGTGTTACAATCTCCCCTGCGTTTTATTCAAAAAATGACAACCGAATGGAGAAAACATGAAAACTTGCGTAAACTGCGGCGCAGAGATCGCCGAAGAAGAAATAATGTGTCCCGTCTGCGGACTTTCCGCGGATGAAGAGGTTTTGGAGAGCGAATCTCCTGAAGCTGAGAATACGGTCCTTGACTCTGATAATGCCGAACCGGATCAGATCATTGAAGCAGGATCATTTACCGATACAGATGATGAAACAGCGGATTATGCCGGAGATGAAACCGAAGAAGGATCCGAACCTCCCAAAAACCGCTGGACAGGACTTGCCACTGCAATTGTCATCATAACTGCCCTGGTCCTGCTGGGTCTTGCGGCTTTCATCCTCTATAAAGAAGGCACCCTTCAGAAATGGTGGGAGGACATCAGACCGAAAACAAAATCCGCATGCACCATGGAGGATTATTCCGAGATCCAGGTGCTGAAGTCGGCTGTCGAAGTATCCGACGCGACCGTGGATGACTACATCCTGTCCATGTTAGGCGAAGACCTCACCGATGAATCAGTTGCCGCTTATGCAGCAGCAAATGCAGACTGCGATGCTAAAACCGTGGATGAGTTCAGGGAATATGCCCGCGATTACATTTACAAATACTATCTGCACAATGAAATGATGAATTACCTCAAGAGCATCACGACTGTAAACTCTTACGACGAAGTCAAGGAGGAGGAGCTCATCGCTTACGCGACCGAGGAGCTTGAATACAGTGCTTCAAACTACGGCATGGACGCAAATGCGATCGCCTCTTACTATGGATATGAAAGCGCGCTTGCCTATGCAACTGATACCGCTCACGAGTACATGACCATCGAAATGATCCTAAGCAAGGTCATAAAAGACAAAGGTCTGGAATGTACTGAAGAGGGACTCCGCGCCGAGATAGACAAGTTCCTCGAGGAAAACGGATATACCGCATACTATCCGACTACAGACGAATTCCTCGAGATGGCGGGTGATACATGGGTATACCTTTTTGATAACCTGACATATAAATTTGACATTGTGACGGAGGCTCTCGAGCCGAACGTAGTGCTGATCGACGAGCCGGCTGAATAAGAGAAAAAAAAGAAACTGCTTACGCAGTTTCTTTTTTCAGCAGGGCTAGGAGGATTCGAACCTTCAAATGCTGGAGTCAGAGTCCAGTGCCTTACCATTTGGCGATAGCCCTTCAGCAAGAGCCATTATAGCGAAACGCTGTTTCAATGTCAACGAAATTGTGATACTATCTTTTTATATTTTTTTATGATGGTGAAACATGGCTAAGAGACAGAATAACACAAATATACTTACTTCGATTGTTGAAGGGATCCGACAGGTTTTTGCTGTGATCCGTTCATTTTTCATACAGATGAAGGTCAGGCCGCGCAGAAGAAAACGCCGTGAAAAGGTCAATGCCTGGACTTTGTTCTGGTTTCCGTTTCTTGTCATATATCTTGAATTCATGCTGCGGCTACTGACTAAAACGCCGCTGTTTGCAAACTGGTTTTACCCGGCCGCTTTCGGCTTTGCGTTCGGTCTGCTGATCTCGGCATTTGTGCATCTGTTCCCGCCTAAAGCCGTAAGAGTCCTCTCGATAATCGGCACGATCGCCCTGTGCTTCTTCTACGGGATGATGACCATTATCTATAATTCGTACGGCGCTTTCATGACCATAAACACCATCAAGGCCAATGCCGGCAATGTCGCAGGCGGTTTCTTTAAAATGATGATGCTGGCCATCTTAAGCAACTGGTACGTTGTCATATTAGCCCTGCTCCCGTTAGTATTCTACTGCCTGTTCGGGAAAAAGACTTTCAGGCCGCACAGATACAGATGGCCGATGGCTGTCGTCTTTGTGGTTGTTTCTCTTTTCCTGTTTGCTGTCACAACGATCTTCGCGGCTACGGGAAAGACTGCGTCAAGGTATGACAAGCAGTATAACTTCTCCTCCGCAGTACAGACCTTCGGCCTTACATGCGGCATAAGGCTGAACAGCGCATATGCCTCAAGAACTGCCGGTTTTACGGTCATCGATCACCCGGGAGATGATACGCCTGAGACCGAAACTGATGAGAACGGCCAGCCTGTTGAAACTACTGCAGCTGCCCAGACTCCCAAGACATACGGCAAGAATATTATGGATATCGACTTTGCCGGACTGGCCGCTTCCACTTCCAACGATGACTGGAAGAGCCTGGATGAGTATGTCCAGACTGTTCCGGCTTCAAACCAGAATGAATATACAGGTTTGTTCAAAGGCAAGAATCTCATACTCATAACCGCGGAAGCCTTCTATGATGGTTTCGTTGACCCGAACCTCACTCCTGCGCTCTACAGGCTGATCCATAACGGATTCTATTTTTCAGATTACTATCAGCCCGCGTGGGGAGGCAGCACCATAACCGGTGAGCTTTCAAATGTTCTGGGACTTGCTCCGACTAACAGTGTGGATACGATCTATGAGACCATAGGCCATAATAATTACTTCACCATGGGCAACCAGCTTCAGCGCCTCGGTTATTACAACATCGCTTATCATGATGGCGACTATGATTTCTATGACCGCCATACAACCCATGAGAATCTCGGCTACGGAGAATGGATGGCCATCGGAAACGGCCTTGAGGACATCACGAACGCATGGCCCGGCGACGAACTGACATTTGACGCTACCATGGATACATATCTTGATCTCCAGCCGTTCAGCATCTACTACATGACCGTCTCCGGCCACTGTACCTATGACGCTGATGACTACAAGGTCGATCAGTATTATGACCTTGTCAACAGCTATTACCCGGATCTCATGGAGACGACCAAGTACTTCATCTGCTACCAGATGCAGCTTGAAGATGCTTTCAAGGTCATGCTCGACAAACTTGAAAAAGCCGGTATCGCTGATGACACCGTTATCGTCATGACAACAGACCACTACCCTTACGGACTTGCCTACGGATCCTTCGGCAATACCGAAGACTATCTTTCAGATCTGTACGGCCATCCGACCGATGAGGACTGGGACCGTGACGAGAGCGGTCTGATCATATGGAGCGGATGCCTCGAGCATGAGAATAAAAACATGGCAAAAGAGATATCCACCCCCGTTACAAGCCTGGATATCCTTCCGACTCTCTCAAATCTTTTCGGTCTGGAATATGACTCAAGGCTTCTTGTCGGAAGAGATGTGTTCTCAAATACCGAACCGCTCGTGTTCTGGCTTGACTACACATGGAAGACCGACAAAGGCCTTTATGATTCTTATACCGAGGAGTTCTATCCTGCTGACGGCGCCAATATGTCTGAAGAAGAGCAGGAGAAATACATCGACAGGATAACCCAGACAGTCATCAATAAGATAAATTATTCAAGAGCTGCCGTGTCATCCGACTATTTCTATCACCTGTTCGGTGAAGATACTGATACAAGTACAAATGAAGATGCCGTAAGGGCGGCAAATGCTGCAAAACCTGCACAGCCGTCCACGGAAGAGAATACAGAAACTACTGCTTCGGATGATGATTAACAGATCATCATCCGAATGTTTTATTGGTCATATGTTGCTTTAAGCGTGTAGAATTCTCCGACCGCAATGATCATTGCGGCTATAACAAATGCCACTGCGAAAGGCATTTTTATGTACTGCGCCGCGAAACAGAAAAGAGTATTTACAGAATACTTGATTATGGCTATGACAAGCCTTCGAAAGCCCGGCCGGTACCTGACCCATCTGAACAGGGTAAACCTTTCCACCACCATGCACAGCAGGTAATGGATGCCGAAGCATATCATTATCACGAACTCGAAATACTTATATCCCATGAAAATGGTCGCCAATATGACCAGGATGAGCTCTATAGCGCATGATATCACTACGAACATGTTAGACTGGAAATAAGTTTTATAGATCCTCAGCGTATCTTTGATCGGTTTGAAATGAGAACCGGCATTATTGTCAAAATAGATGGTCTCGATAGGGACCTTGGTAAGCCTGATCCCCTGTTTTTCTGCAACAAGGAGAACATTCAGCTCATAATCGTATTTAAAGCCTGCTACTTTGAGCATCCACTCTATGTGCCTGCTTGCAAATCCGCGCAGTCCCGACTGGTTGTCAGGCAGATACCTTGCGTTTGCGATCGCGAACATAAAACGGGATATGCCGTTTCCTATCCTTGAAAGGAACGGAGCCTTGCGGTGCAGGTTCCTGACGGTGATGACAAATTCCGCGCCGGCCTTAAGTTCATCCCTGACCCTGCATATGTCCTTTACGCTGTGCTGGCCGTCTGCGTCCGCTGTGACGAAACCTTCGGAGTCAGGACAGTTCAGGAGAATATAGGTCATCCCGAATTTCAGGGCATAGCCCTTGCCGGAATTTTCTTCGTATCCGATGACTGTGGCTTTTTCTCTGCACTTGTCAAAAATACCCGCATACTCCGGTTTGCTTCCGTCATTGACAATGACGATGTCAAAAGCATTTTCCTTAAGCTGATCCACGAGTTCGATCAGCTTTACATCCGGGTCATATGCAGGTATCAGTACGATGACTGCCATATAGTCAATTCATCCTTGCTGCCATTTTTTCCGTAAAGCCGCCCCTGTCAAGAGCTATTGCCTGCATAATGCATGAGCAGATGGTGTCCGCGCTCGCTGCACCGTGCGCCTTTACGATGATCTTCTTTGTTCCAAGGAAGGTTGCTCCGCCGAGATTGTTGTAGTCAAAGAACTTTACAACATTTTCGGGGCGCCCCGCCATATTTGCCGCTGCCATTCCGGCGGCTTCGAGTGTCTTCAGTATAACATTGCCAGTAAATCCGTCGCAAACAATTACGTCTGCAATGTCCATGAGAATGTCTGAACCCTCGATATTGCCGATAAAATTAATGCTCTCATCGGCTTCAAGCATTTCGTAGGCTTTTTTCGCAAGGTCATTGCCCTTGCCTTTTTCCCTGCCGACATTTACGAGTCCGACCCTTGGGGCTTCAACACCGTTCATGGCTTCCATGAAAGCAGACCCCATGCGGGCATAATCTTTAATGTCTTTGACCGCCGGATTTACGTTGGCTCCGCAGTCGACCAGGCAGAAATATCTGCCGTTTATGTTAAACAGCGCGCTTGAGAGTGCCGGCTGTTTGAGCCCCTTAAACAGGCCGAGCCTGAAGATCGATCCCACCATAAGGCTGCCCGTGCTTCCGGCGCATACCATTCCGGCAATGTCGTCCCTTTCCTTAAGTGTGGAAAGAGCCGCGACCATGCTGGTACCGTCCTGCCCCTTTATCATGTCGATCGGATTGTCATGGTTGGTAACGGTTTTATCCGCCGGAATGATCTCAACGCGTTCCCGGACCGCCTCATCTTCCGCCTCAAATGCTTTCTCTATTATACCTTGAGGTCCCACAATGGCAAGGTCATATTCATTCTGTTCTTTAAGAGCGCTGACAGCTCCTCTTACAATGACCTGTGGAGCCTCATCGGCTCCACATATGTCAACTATTATTTTTTTATTCATAACAGTTATCCTATTCTATTGAGAATATGTAGTCGTACACTTTCTGTCCGCCGTTGATGAATCCGTATTCAACCCAGCCGAACTCACGCTCAATGGCTTCCCCGAGACGTTCTATTTCGTCTTCGGTTACGTTTTCCCCATAGAATATGGAGATAACATCTTTGGACCCGATATCTTCGGTTGCTTTGAGCAGTTTTATTGAGGCATCTATCCTGTCTTCAGAATCCGACAGGATCTGGTGTCCGTCAAGACCTATATAGTGTCCCTTCTTGACCGAGATGTTTTCGTAGTCCACGTCCCTGATCGCAGTTGTGATCAATCCGGTCTTTGTGTTTTCAATGCAGCTTTCCATCTCGTCAATGACCCTGCCGCAGTCGCCGTCAGTCAGATCCATCATCGATATCGCTGAATATACCTCAGCAATCGTTTTTGCCTTAACAACGTGCACCCTTGCGGCAGTATAAAGCTCTGCTGCCTGGGTCGAAGCCATGACGATGTTTGAATTGCCGGGAAGGACAATTATGTCATCGGCATCAAGTTTTTCAAAAGCAGACAGAAAATCTTCCGTGGACGGATTTTCGGTCTGCCCGCCGTCAACGCAGATGTCGACTCCTATCTCTGTAAAGAGTTCCCTCAGGCCTTCTCCATTCACCACCGTCACAACAGCTATCTGTTTATGCTCAGCTTTCGGCGGTGTGAGAGCTCCTTCCTTTCCAAACATGCTGTTTTCATTGTGCTGGATCATCATGTTCTCGATCTTGAGAGTAATGAATTCACCAAACTGCTGTACAAAGTTCAGTACCTTTCCGGGTGTGAATGTATGGACATGAACCTTTACAAGATCATCATCTTTTATCGCAACGATAGAATTGCCTATCGACTCCAGATAACTGATGATCGTCTTGATGTCAAACGAAGGTATGTCGACCTTTGCATTCTGGAGCTGGAGGATGAATTCGGTGCAGTAGCCGAATTCCATCTCTGTGTCGGCATTGAACTTTGATGCGTCAAAGCTCTGTGCCGCAGAATGAGACTGCTCGCCGCTGAAATCCTCAAGTCCTTCTATCTTCTCTCCATTTATGGTCTTTTCCATCCCGCGGAAAATGCACAGGAGACCGGCTCCGCCCGAGTCTATGACGCCTGATTCCTTAAGGATAGGCAGGAGATCCGGTGTATGCTCAAGTGAATCATCCATACGGACATTCAGTTTTTTGAACAGATCATCAAAATTCTGGATGTCCTCATGTTCAGCCAGATATTCCCAGCCTTCTCTCATGACTGTCAGTATGGTTCCTTCAGTCGGTGTGATGACGGCTTCATATGCCCTGTCCACTCCGGCTTTCATTGCCTTTGCGAATCCCTTTGTGTCAAGAATGCTCATTCCTTCACAGCCTATGGAGAATCCTCTGAAAAACTGTGACAGGATGACGCCTGAGTTTCCTCTTGCTCCGAGAAGCGCGCCTCTTGCGAATTTTTTGGAAAACTCGTAAACGTCCTTTGTGTCAGAGTCAGCCACTGCCCTGACTCCGCCTTCAATAGTCATCATCATGTTGTTTCCGGTATCCCCGTCGGGGATCGGAAATACGTTAAGTTCATCAATAACGGCGGCATTGAGCTTTAAGTTGGCCATGCCGCCTGTAAATAGCTCTTTAAGATCTGCTCCGTCAAGAGTTGTATGTGCCATGTGTCATGCCTCGCCTACTGTTGTTACTTCATCTCCGACAAAATAGATTGCCGCTGTTCCCGGGCCTACAGATGCTCCAACGATCGGTCCGATATAGCCGCATACTATTTCCTTGCAGCTGATCTTCTTTTCGAGATGCTCTTTTATTGCCTGTGCTGTTTCCTCTGTATCTGCATGGGAAATATATACGACCTGATCTTCAGGGTTCCTGATCTCTTCAGCCGCCATGCTGCAGATCTCCTCAATGGCTCCCTGTGTTCCCTTGACCTTCTTGACAGCAAAGTTCTGTCCCTTTGCGTCAGAAATGAGGATCGGCTTGATACCGATAAGATTTCCGAAGAAAGCGCTTGACGCGGTCACGCGGCCTGCTCTCTTAAGATATGACAGACTTGCCGGGAATGCAACCTGATGTACTTTCAGTTTGTTTGCCTCAACATAGTCCGCGGTTTCATCAACGTCCTTGCCGGCAGCTCTCATCTCACTTGCCCAGATGAGCATGATGCCCTGACCGAACGAGCTGTTCTTGGCATCAACGCATCTGATGGAGGCTCCCGGATACTTTTCAACCAGCTCCTGAGCAACAAGAACAGCCTGGTTGATGGAGCCTGAAAGCGCGCCGGAGCATGAGATATACAGAACATCCTTCCCTGCTTCCAAAGCTTCGGTGAATCTCTTCTCATAGCTTTCAACAGGCACCTGTGTGGTGGTGATCCTCTTGCCGTTTCTCATCGCGTCATAGAATTCCTTGACAGAAAGAGACTCCCAGTCAAGTGATGCCGGATACTCCTTACCGTCCAGGATATAATTCATCGGCACGTAATCGATGCCGTATCTGCTGCGTATCTCTTTATCCAGATCGCAGGTGGAATCTCCGAAAATAACAAAATCTCTCATTTATAATCCTCCCTATTTCAGATTCTCAGCAATCTTTTGCATGACCTCTTTCTCCCAGGCCATATCAGCCGTTGCTTCCTTCCCGAAGTAGAATGCCGCTACCATTCCGGGTCCGATGTTTGCTCCGCAGAGCATGTCTGCCCTCAGGCATATGATCTCCGCCGGCTTGATCTCGTTCTCGACCATTTCTTTAAGCTTTTCAGCTTCTTTTGCCCTGTATGAGTGGCTGATCAGCATTATCTGATCTTCTGCGCCTTCAATGGTCTGCTTAATGTATTCAACTGCTGCCCTCAGGGCCTTATCTGTTCCCTTTACATTTGTGAGCACCATTGATACTCCGTTTGGAGCGTAATCGCCAAGAGCGTTAACTCCGACAAGCTGACCGAAGAAAGCCTTGGCTCCTGAGATCCTTTTTGTCCTTGCGAGGAACATGAGATCATTGAGCGGGCCTGCCTGCCTGAAGCGGTTCCTGTTCTCCTCGATCCACTTTGCTGTCTCGTCAATGCTCCTGCCCTCTGCACGCATCTGGGATGCTTTGATGTTCATGAGGATCATCATGGCAGAAAAACGAAGTGAATCGACTACGACCAGTCTGTTTCCGGGATACTCCTCCTTAAGCTGATTGCTGACTGCGCAGCAGATGCTGTATGTTCCGCTCATGCCTGAAGAGAGTGTGATCAGAAGGACATCCCTTCCTTCTTTCAGAAATTTCTCTGCTGTTTCCTTGATCTCTTCAGAGTTCGGGGCGCCGGTCTTATATATGGCTTTCTTTTTTGCCATCGATCCGAAATATTCGTCGGGATCCACTGTTATCCAGTCAGGGTCCGCCAGATGATCTGTTCCGTCAGGAAATGTTACATGTCCCGGGATGATATCATCGATTCCGAATCTCTCTCTGAGCGCGCTGCTCATACCGCTGGCAGGGTCTGCAATAATGGCAAAATTGTTCATTTTTAATTTCCTCCTCTCGTGATACGGCTCAGCCGTATCGATACACTTTGCTGATTGTATCCCAAAGGAGAAACCTATTCAATGAACAATGTAGCTTCGGCATTTAAAAACTGCTGATTTTGAGACATTTTAACTCATTTCTGTCGCAAAAACAATTATAGAAAAAAACCAGCATATGATATATACTCATCTCATGTCTGTTTTACTTATAATTATCTTAATAATATTGTTTCTGTTGATCAGCGGAGTAGTGTTTTCCTTTTTTTACTGCCGCAATATAGCCAAAGGTGTGTACAACGACATGCTTGTCCGTACTTCGCCTGACAAATGGGGCCGTGAATGTTCCGCTCCCGAAAATGAGGAGCATCTTGAAATGTGGAACAGAGGCTGCAACTGGGCCCGCCTGAACAAAGACAGAATGACCGAAGTAGACGTTACAAATGACGGTTTCAGGCTTTACGGCGAGTACTACGATTTCGGATTTGACAAAGCCGCGATCATCATACCCGGAAGAAGCGAATCGCTCATGTACTCTTACTACTTTGCGATCCCCTATCACAAGGCCGGATGTAATGTACTCGTGATCGATATCCGCTCTCACGGCAACTCAGAAGGAAAATACAACTATGTCTGCAAGGGAGAAGACGGTGACATCCTTGCCTGGGCAGATCTGCTCCATGACAGATTCGGCATGGATACCATCATTTTGCACGGCATATGCATCGGCGCGGGAACCTGCGTCCTTTTGACTGCCAGAGATGATTGTCCAGATTTCATAAAGGCCATCGTATCTGAGGGCGGCTATATCAGCTTCCCTGAAACTTTCCGCAGGCACATGAACCAGATCCATAAACCGGTATTTCCTGTCATGCAGATGGTCATGCACGAACTTAAAAAACACACCGGCACAGATGTATACAAGTCCAGGCCGATCGATTTCATAGACAAAGTCAGAGTACCGTTCCTTTTCCTCTGCGGCAAAAAGGATCAGTCTTCCCTGCCGAAGTGCTCGCAAATGCTCTTTGACAGATGCGGCTCAAAAGACAAGGAGATCGTGTGGTTCGAAGAAGGAGCCCACTCCCATCTGCGCATAGCCGATGAGGAAGCATACGACAACACCATCAGGGAATTCATTCAAAGGAGATTCGGATGAGATATATCAATACTCTCAAAGAAGGCGATACAGTTATCGGAACATATCTGTGCAAAGCTAAAAATCTTGCCCAGACCAAGACCGGTAAGAACTATGAGAATGTGACTCTCAGTGACAAGACCGGCTCTCTGGCCTGCAAGATCTGGGATCCCGATTCCATGGGCATAGGTGAGTTTGACGTCAATGACTATGTGGAAGTCAAGGGCAGGATCACTCTGTTCAATGGCGCTCTCCAGATGTCCATAGACAGGGCATGCAAAGCTGATGAAGGCACATATGACCCCGCCGATTATCTCCCTGTGTCAGATAAGAGTATCGATGGCATGTACAGCGATCTGTTAAAGCTCATCGATTCAATTGATTCGCCTTACTTCAGGCTCCTGCTCGAGAACTTTTTTGTAAACGACAAGGAGTTCATAAGCGTTTTTAAGACACACTCAGCCGCGAAGTCGATCCACCATGGATTTGTCGGCGGCCTTCTGGAGCACACGCTGTCTGTTGCGCTTCTATGTGACTACTACTGCACCAGATATCCGGCGCTCAACAGGGATCTTCTGATCACCGCAGCCATCTGCCATGACATCGGAAAAGTCAGGGAGATCAGCGATTTCCCCCAGAATGACTATACAGATGAAGGCCAGCTCATAGGCCACATTGTCATAGGCGTTGAAATGATCGATGAAAAACTCGCTCAGATAAAAGGCTTCCCGGCAAAGAGAGCCGGAGAGCTTAAGCACTGCATAATCGCGCACCACGGGGAATTTGAATACGGCTCTCCAAAGAAGCCTGCGCTGATCGAAGCACTGGCTCTTTCATTTGCCGACAATACCGATGCCAAGATCCAGTCCATGACAGAGATATTCGAAGCTGCGAAAACAGCCTCGGAAGGCGTTGGCAAATGGACAGGCTATAACAGGCTGTTCGACTCCAATCTCCGTCCCACTGATTAACAATGAACGAAAAAGTATTAAAAACCCTTGAATACGACAAGATCATCGGCCAGCTGTCCCGCCATGCTTCTTCTGACGCGGGAAAACGCCTCTGCGAAAAGCTGCTGCCCATGACAGATAAAGACGAAATACAAACGGCTCAGACTCAGACGTCTGACGCCGTTTTAAGACTGCGCAGAAAACCGGGTCCGTCATATAACGGGCTTAAGAACATAATCCCTTCCCTTAAAAGGCTTGACATCGGCGGAGTCCTCTCATGCCAGGATCTGCTGGAGATCTCTGCCGTGCTCGATATCGCAGCATCTGCAAAGAACTTCCTGCGCCCTGAAAATGAAGAAGAGCTGCCCGATTCCCTAAGCGTTTTTTATGCAGGTCTAGAACCCTGCCATCCCCTTAATGCTGAGATCAAGAGGTGCATACTCGGATACGATGAAGTGGCTGATGACGCAAGCCCGACGCTTAAGGACATAAGACGCAAGATGATCAGCACTAACAGCCGCATACAGCAAACGCTGAACAGTCTGGTCACGAGCAATGCGATGAAAACATATCTTCAGGACGCTGTGGTCACTACCCGCGGCGGCAGGTACTGCATACCTGTTAAGCTTGAGCACAAGAATCATGTTCCCGGAATGGTGCATGATCAGTCCTCGTCAGGCTCTACCGTTTTCATTGAGCCAATGAGTGTTGTAAAACTTAATAATGAGCTCAAGGAACTGGAGCTTCAGGAAGAAGCGGAGATCCAGATCATCCTTTCAAAGCTTTCCTTTTCAGCCTCACTTGATTCGGAGCATCTGGAAAAAGACTACAAACTGCTCGTGGACCTGGATTTCATTCTTGCGAAGGCCAGATACAGCGAATCATTAAAGGCTAATGCCCCAAGTTTTAATGCTGACGGAGTGATAGATCTAAGGCAGGCCCGTCATCCGCTCATAGACGCGTCCAAAGTTGTTCCGATAAGCCTGGAGCTTGGCCGCGATTTTACAATGCTTGTCGTCACCGGTCCCAATACAGGCGGTAAGACCGTTTCATTAAAGACAGTAGGCCTTCTTACCCTTATGGGCCAGGCAGGTCTTCACATACCTGCACTCGATGGCTCAAGCCTTGCCATATTCAATGAAGTATACGCGGACATCGGGGATGAACAGAGCATTGAGCAGAATCTCTCGACTTTTTCATCACACATGACAAATCTTGTAAGGATCCTGGACAAGGCTGACTCTGAGTCTCTTGTCCTGCTGGATGAGCTGTGCTCCGGAACCGATCCGACAGAAGGCGCGGCTCTTGCCCAGGAGATCCTTGTAAGGCTCCATAATTTCGGCACCAGATGCATGGCAACAACGCACTATGCGGAGCTTAAAGTATTTGCGATCCAGACACCCGGTGTACAGAACGCCTGCTGCGAATTTGACGTTGAAACGCTCCGCCCTACATACAAGCTGCTCATCGGCCTTCCCGGCAAGAGCAATGCTTTTGCGATATCAGGAAAGCTGGGACTTGATGAGCGGATAATCGAAGGAGCCAAGGCAAGGATCGATACAGGGAACACAGCATTTGAAGATCTTCTGGCTGACATTGAAACCGACAGGAAATCTGCCGAACTTGACAGAGCTGAAGCCGCGAAAATGAAGGCTGAGGCGGAAGAACTCCGGAAAAAATTCGAGAAAGACCTTTCATCTTTAGACTCTGTAAGGGATTCCATACTGAGCGACGCAAGATCCGAGGCATATGACATACTTCAGCAGGCGAAAACGCAAGCTGACACGATCATAAAAGACATCCGCAGGAATTCAAAGAGCGCAGATCTTTCAGGACTTGAAAGAGTAAGGACCGAAGCCGGCAAAAAGGCAAAAGCCGCACTTGAAAACATGGGTTCCTTAAAGAAAGATAATTCCCGTTCATCCTCCCTCAAGCTAAGCGAAGATGACATTGAAGAAGGCATGCCTGTCCGCATACGTTCCATGAACATGATAGGAACTGTCGTATCTCTTCCGGATTCCAAAAAACAGGTCGGCGTACAGATGGGAAGCATGAACATGAAAGTAGCCGTCTCCGATCTGATGCGGCTTACAGAAGACGAGCTTGCGCTTCAGGAGTCAGCCGGCAGTAAAGGCAGGCTTCAGAAGACCGGAATGGGCCACCTTAAATACTCCAAATCACTCGGTGTCGGTACCGAGCTTAAGCTCATCGGCATGAATACCGATGACGCGATGCTTGAACTTGATAAATATCTGGATGACGCCTGCATGGCTCACATTCCGAGCGCACGCATCGTGCATGGAAAAGGCGCAGGCATTTTAAGGCAGGCCGTTCAGAACAAGTTGAAAAAGGATAAACGCGTAAGATCATTCCGCCAGGCGGAATACGGCGAAGGGGATGCGGGCGTTACGATCGTGGAGTTCAGATGATCACCACTGATGCTCGTGCAGCTGGCCTTTGAGTTCCAGCTGAAGATAGTCATTCTGCCGCAGCGCTTCATAGAGAACTATCGCCGCGGAATTGGAAAGGTTAAGGCTCCTCTGACCCTGCGCCATGGGTATGCGCACACACCTTGGCTCATCCTCCATAAGTATCACTTCCGGGATACCGGCGCTTTCCTTTCCGAACATTATATAGTCGCCATCTTTATAGGACACATCTGAATGTGTCCTTTTTGCTTTTGTTGTTGCCATCCACAGACGGGCATTTCCCGTCCCGAAGGGAGCGGCAAGCTGACCGCCGTTTTTCTCAAGGAAATCCCGCCAGCTGTCATATGTGACAACATCTATGTCTTTCCAGTAATCCATGCCGGCTCTTTTCAGATTCCGGTCATTCAGAATAAAGCCCATGGGGCCTATAAGATGCAGACGCGAACCTGTCACAAGACAGGTTCGCCCTATATTTCCTGTATTTGCCGGGATCTCCGGCTCATGTAGCACTATGTTGAACATTTTTAATGACGGTGTCTGTCCACAAAGTTTCTGATCCTGCCGATGGCTTCCTTAAGCTCCTCAAGTGAGTACGCATAAGATATTCGGATGAATCCTTCGCCGCAGGCTCCGAAAGCAGTTCCCGGAACGACCGCAAGCTTTTCTTCCGCAAGAAGTTTATTGGCAAATTCTTCCGATGTCATGCCGGTGCTCTGTATGCTCGGGAATACATAGAAAGCTCCGAGAGGCTCAAAGCACTCAAGCCCCATGTCGTTTAGCTGCTTTACAAGGTAGCGTCTTCTCTGGTTGTACGCTTCCCTCATCTTGGCGATGTCTCCGTCGCCGTTCCTAAGTGCCTCGACTCCCGCGTACTGGCTAGTGGTCGGAGCGCACATGATGGCATACTGGTGGAGTTTGAGCATCTGAGGGATTATGTTTTCAGGTCCTACAGCAAATCCGAGTCTCCATCCTGTCATTGCGTATGCCTTGGAGAATCCGTTTATGATCACAGTCCTGTCCCTCATTCCGGGCAGGGCTGCTATCGTCGCATGCTCTCCGCTGTATGTAAGCTCGGAGTAGATCTCGTCCGAAACAACATATATGTCATTTTCAACACATACCTTCGCAACTGCCTCAAGATCCTTCCTGTCCATAATGGCTCCCGTAGGATTGTTGGGGAACGCAAGCATGAGAACCTTTGTCTTCGGAGTGATCGCGTCGATGAGCTCCTGCGCGGTAAGACGGAATTCATTTTCCGCCTTGAGCGGGATGGTAACGGGAACTCCGCCCGCAAGAGCGACGCACGGTACGTACGATACATAGCACGGTTCAGGGATTATGACCTCATCTCCGGGATCGCACATCGCGCGCATGGCCATGTCGATGGCTTCACTTCCTCCTACCGTAATGAAGACTTCGTTCTTCGGGTCATAGACAAGGCCGTATTTTCTGCTGTAATAGCGCGATATCTCCTGTCTCAGTTCCATGAGACCGGAGTTTGAAGTATAGAAAGTACGTCCCTGTTCAAGAGAATATATACCGGCTTCTCTTATATGCCAGGGAGTATCAAAGTCAGGTTCTCCGACACCCAGGGAGATCGCATCAGGCATCTCTGCGACAACGTCAAAGAATTTCCTTATTCCCGAAGGCTGCATTGACTTTGCAACTTTTGAAACAGGATCTCTCATCAGAATGACACCTTCTCTCTGATATCTTTCTTCTTTTCACCGAGGATCGTGCCGAAATCCTTGTAGCGCTTCATGATAAAGTGAGTAGCCGTTCCGGTTACATGCTCAATCGGTGAAAGCTTGCTTGCGACAAAGTTAGCGACCTGCCTCATTGTCTTTCCTTCAAGGATCAGCATGAAGTCATATGATCCCGAAAGCAGATAGCATGCCTTGACCTCGTCAAACTTGTATATCTTTTCAGCGATCGTATCGAAACCGACTTCCCTTCCGGTTGCCACATTTACCTCAATGATCGCGTCGATCTTTTCCTCGTCTGTATTGTCCCAGTTTATAAGTGTGTAAAAGCCGCTTATTACGCCGGAAGCTTCCAGATCGGCGATCTCATTGGCAACTTCCGCCTCGGTCGCGCCGAGCAGTGTCGCCAGTTCAGGCAATTCTATCCTGCTGTTATATTCGATCAGCCTAAGTAATTCCTCTCTCATCTTGAAAACCTCCTATATGTATTAATATTTGTACAATTAATTTGCAGATTATAGCACATTACTTTGAATGCAACAAGCCCTTAACTGTTTTTCCTGTCCGCTATGTCTTTTTCCTGTCTTGAAGGCGGTGTAAGATACCTCAGCGAATCCTTATCCTCAAGCACTCTGGCATTGCTGCCTGTTGTTATTCCTATCATGAATGCAGGTACATGTCTGCCGCCGCATATTATCTCATCGATCATTTTGTCCGTTACGATCAGCAGGCTCCCCCTTGAGCTGCACTCATACGGCGTTTCCCCGTACAGTTCCAATATCTCGATCACTTCCTGGCGGATGGGTATGTCCCTGTTTGCCACTTTCATTCCGCAGCCGAGCGTCTCCCCGGCTTCCCACAGCGCCCTGTAGACTCCGCCTTCCGTTATCTGCCTGCAGTACAATATCCCATCCCCTGTTTCCGGGCAGCTGTCTATGGTTTCATCTTCTATCTCTTCAAACTGCCTTAAGAAAAAAGAAGGGAACCGCTCTTTCAGTTCTTCCCTGTGCATGTCAGATAACTTAGCGGCAGTTTCATATCCGATCGGACCGCACACAGAAATGATCATTTCTTCACCTCGCATCCCGGACAATAGGGAGCCAGAAAACATTCGGCGCATTTAGGTCTTCTTGCGATGCATATTGCCCTTCCGTGGCTGATGATCTGAAGGTTCCATAAGATCCAGTGGTCTTGGGGAAGTTTCTTTTCAAGGTCGTATTCGACTTTTTCCGGGTCCTCATTTTCGGTCAGGCCCAGTTTTCTGGATATCCTGCCCACATGGGTGTCGACTACGACGCTCGGTATATGGAAAATGTTTCCGCGGATCACATTTGCGGTCTTGCGCCCGACTCCGGGAAGACTTGTGAGCTGATCTATGTCCGAAGGGACAACGCCGTCATATTCCTCAAGCAGTTTCCGTGCTGTAAGGATGATGTTCTTCGCCTTGTTATGATAAAAGCCGGTCGATCTGATGTCCTCTTCAAGCTCTTTCAGATCGGCATCTGCAAAGCTCTTCATGTCAGGATATTTAACAAACAGATCTTTTGTCACGATGTTGACCCTGGCATCTGTACACTGGGCGCTGAGTATCGTTGCAACAAGCAGCTGCCATGCATCCTCATGGTCCAGATAGCACTCCTTTTCCCCGTAGTGCTCATTGAGCAGTTCTATGATCTTTCCGATCCTGTCTTTTTCTTTCATTTCTGCATTATCTCTTCCATCATGTCAAACAGATCCCTTAGTGCCTTCATCTCCTGTTCGAGCGTACGGCACGGAACCTTCGGCTTATAGATAAAATACGGATTCTTTTCCATGACAAACCGCAGGATGCCGGAATGTCTGCTTAAAAATCCATGCATCTTAAATGTGTCTATCTTAGCGTTAGGGAGCATCGATATCCTGTAGCTTCCGCTGCCTCCCGATATCTCGGTTATGTATTTCCTGTGCGCCTGTGCCTTTATGAGGGCGACGTCCAGAAGATTCTCTGTCGCGCGCGGTATCTCGCCGAACCTGTCATTCAGCTCTTCCCTGACGTCCTCAGCATCCTCCTCATTTGCTATCACCGAAATCTTTTTATACATGTTCAGCTTCTCAAATGAGTTCTTTATGTATTCAGACGGGATAAATGCGTCAATCTTCAGGTCGATCGCCGTCTCAAAGTCCTCCTCGGTCTCCTCGCCCTTTAGAAGGGCTACCGCCTCATTCAGGAGCTTGCAGTACAGTTCATAGCCGACCGCTTCCATGTGGCCCGACTGCTCTGCACCGAGCACATTTCCCGCTCCCCTGATCTCCAGGTCCTTCATGGCTATCCTTACGCCGCCTCCGAGCTCGGAAAATTCCTTGATGGCTTTCAGCCTTTCTTCCGCCTCTTCCCTGAGGATCTTGCCGGGGCGGTACATGAGGAACGCATATGCTGTCCGGTTCGCGCGTCCCACACGGCCGCGCAGCTGATAGAGCTGGGAAAGCCCGTATCTGTCTGAATCCTGGATTATGATCGTGTTGACATTCGGTATGTCCAGTCCCGATTCTACTATGGTCGTTGAAACAAGGACATCTATCTCTCCGGAAACATATTCCGTCATTATCTGTTCGAGTTCCCTGGATGCCATCCGTCCGTGGGCAAACCTGACGTGAAGAGTCGGTACGAGTTCCTGGATCCTGGACGCGATATCCTCTATGGCATCTATCCTGTTGTAGATGTAATAGACCTGACCGCCCCTTGACGCCTCCCTGAGTATCGCCTCACGGACTGCGTCTTCGGAATACTCCATGACATAAGTCTGGATGGGTACACGGTCCACCGGAGGTTCTGTCAGCAGGCTCATGTCCCTAATGCCTGACAGGCTCATGTGCAGAGTCCTCGGAATTGGAGTGGCGCTTAAGGTAAGCACATCCACATCTTTCCTGAGTTCCTTTATCTTTTCCTTATGCCCGACTCCGAACCGCTGCTCTTCATCTATTATCAGAAGGCCGAGGTCCTTAAATCCCACATCCTTTGACAGGAGCCTATGTGTACCGACCACGATGTCGACCATGCCGGATTTAAGTCCTTCCAGAGTTTTTTTCTGCTCTTTGGGAGAGACAAACCTGGACATCATGCGGATGTTCACCGGAAATGCTGACATTCTGCCCGTTATGTTGTCAAAATGCTGTTTGACCAGTATGGTAGTCGGCGCGAGGAACGCAACCTGTTTTCCATCCTGAACTGCCTTGAATGCCGCTCTGATCGCAACTTCCGTCTTGCCGAATCCCACATCGCCGCATATCAGACGGTCCATGACCTTGCCCTGCTCCATGTCGGACTTGACGTCTTCTATCGCTCTCAGCTGATCTTCAGTTTCCTCATATTCAAAGCTGTCTTCAAATTCGCGCTGCCATACCGTATCCGGACCGTAAACATATCCCTTTTTGACATGGCGCGCCGCATATATCCTGACAAGCTGTTCAGCAATATCCTGAACTGCCTTCTTGGTCCTTGCCTTTGTCCCGGCCCATTCCTTGCCGCCAAGCTTGTTAAGCTTAGGGGCAGCGCTGTCGGCGCCGGCATACTTCTGGATCCTGTCAAACTGGGTCGCGAGAACATAAAGATTTGCGTTGCCGGCATACTGGATCTTCATGTAATCCTTCTCAAGGCCTTCCGACTTTATCCTCTCTATTCCGCAGTATATGCCTATGCCATGCTGTTCATGCACGACATAATCACCTACATTCAGGTCGGTAAATGACTTTATCGGATCTCCCGTAAATCTCTTTTTACGCTTTTTGACCCTCTTGCGCCCGAAAATGTCCACTTCGGATATAAGAACTTCCTTTATGTCCGGATATTCAAATCCGGTCCGGACTGCCCCTATTATCACATCCGCAAATGCTCCTGCGTCTCTGAGGTCGTCCCTCAGGCGCCCTGCCCTGGCCTCGCTCGCGCAGCATATGGTCACGTGCCAGCCCTTATCCCTGTATCTGATCACATCCTCGGCCAGCTGGGTGAACCTTCCGTTATATGAAGGAACATTTTTGGTATTGATCTGGTATACCCGGTCTGCGTCTTCTATGGTGCCAAGTCCCAGCAGGGAAAAATACAGGCAGGGAAATGTTCCGGTGTCGAACATTTCCGCGTTCTCATACATCCTGGCCGGCTCATCAAATGCCAGCAGCGTATGCTTCGGGTCAAAATAGCTTAAAAAGCTGACCTGTCCTCCGTCTATGGAGTCCTTGTCCGCACCGGCAAATATTGTAAATTCTTCGACCTCCTCAATGGAGCGCTGGCTTTCGGGATCAAATATCCTGATTGAATCAACAGTGTCACCCCAAAGATCTATCCTGTATGGAGCCTCCTCGGCATACGGAAATACATCAACAATATTTCCCCTTATTGAAAATTCTCCGTGAGCGAGGACTCTTGAGCCGTTCTCATATCCTAGATCAGTCAGCTTCACGGCCAGATCTCTCTCATCCAGCGTTCCGCCCTTCCTGATTACCATTGTCCTTTCCCGTATTTCTTCGGGAGATGAGAGCCTGTCGGTAAAGCTCTCCGGGCAGGTAATGACTGTGAGCCTTTCTTTATTGAATATGCGTCTTACAGTCTCTGCGCGCTGCTCGGAAATATAGCTGCCCCTTATGTCCGCCTTGTAGAACATGGGATCTCTTGCAGGGTAATAGACCACAGCTTTATCAAAGGCAATGCAGTTCTCCAGGATCTCCATTGCCTTCTGTTCATCGGCAGCTATGACGACCTTTTGGTCGAAGTCCCTTCCCAGGCCGCAGAGGAAATGCTCCATCTGGGAGGGCACACAGCCATTGATCTGAACCTTTTTCCCGGCTTTCAGGTCGCCGGCTATCCTGCCGAAATCTTCTATTTTCTGATATACGTCTTCAAGCATCATCCGTTGTATCTGTTCATCGCATGGGAAACTCCGTTCTTTACGATATCCTCCGCAGCATCCGCAGCCCTTTTGACTGCCTCGTCGATCAGCTTTCTGTCCTCTGCCGGAAATCTGCTCAGAACATAGTCTGCCATGTCCATGTACTCCGGCCTGCTGCCGATCCCGATCCTTATCCTCTTAAACTCCTCATGGCCGAGATGCGATATTATGCTCTTCATGCCGTTGTGCCCTCCGGCAGAGCCCTTTTCCCTTATGCGTATCTTTCCCACATCGGTGTCTGTATCGTCGTAAATGACTACCAGATCCTTTTTTGTGTCGATCTTATAATACTTTGCTATCGGAGCCACAGCGTTTCCGCTGAGATTCATGTATGTTAACGGCTTCACAAGGATAACCTGCTCGCTGCCGATCAGAGCTTTTGCCGTGAGCGCTCCAAACTTTGACTGCCTGAACTTAACTCCGAGCCTTTCAGCCAGAAGATCGAGACAGTCAAATCCCATGTTATGCCTTGTTTTTTCATATTCCTTTGTTGGGTTGCCGAGACCTGCTATCAAGTACATCCGAATTTCCTCCGATACGGGTAGATTATATCGGAAACAGGCCGTTTTTTAAAGACAATTTGCCATATAATAAGTAAAGTGCTATAATCGTCACGGCTTTTCATAAAACAACATAAAAATGCAGAAGGAAACTATGGTTTTAGATTCAGAAAAATACATTCATTTTATCGGTATTGGCGGAATAAGCATGAGTTCTCTCGCCAATATTTTATTGACCAGAGGCTATAAAGTCTCAGGTTCTGATTCAAAGGAATCCGCTCTTACAAAAGAGCTCGAAGAACTCGGCGCGAAGATCCATATCGGCCAGAGCGCGGACAATATCTCTGATGAGATCGGCCTGGTAGTCTATACCGCCGCGATCTCAGACGACAACCCCGAGCTCATGGCAGTGAGGGAAGCAAATATCCCTGAGCTTACACGTGCCGATTTCCTTGGCAGACTGATGCGCGAGTATGACAACGTCATCTGCATTTCGGGAACACACGGAAAGACGACAACGACTTCACTCATTTCCCAGATCTTTCTTGACGCCGAAAAGGATCCCACTATCCTGTGCGGAGGCATAATCCCGGTCATCGGCGGAAATACGCGCATAGGCCATTCAGGCCACATGATAGCCGAGGCATGCGAATATACCAACAGTTTCCTTTCCTTCTTCCCCAGGATCGCCGTGATCTTAAATGTCCAGGCGGATCATCTGGATTTCTTCAAGGACATCGATGATATCCGCGCAAGCTTTAAGAAGTTTGCGTCCCTCCTTCCGGATGACGGAGCCCTCGTTATCAACGGTGAGATCGACAATATCAGCTATTTTACTGACGGACTGAACTGCAAGGTCGTTACATACGGCATGGGCGAAGGTTTTGACTTTACCGCAGAAAACATCACATTTGATGCATTTGCGTGCGGCGGATATGATCTTGTAAAGAACGGACAGGTCATCGGACACGTCCAGCTCTCCATACCCGGCGAGCACAATGTGAGCAATTCCCTTGCAGCTGCTGCGGTTGCTGACCTTTGCGGCATTGATACAGAGACCATCTTAAACGGGCTTGGCAGGTTCAGCGGCGTTGAAAGGCGTTTTGAGTTCAAGGGCATTTTAGGCGGTGCAACTGTTATCGATGACTATGCTCACCACCCGGATGAGATCAACGCGACTCTTTCCGCAGCAATTAAATATCCTCACAAGAAACTCTGGGTTGTTTTCCAGCCGCATACATATACAAGGACCATCGCCCTCATGGATGAATTTGCTTCCGCCCTTTCCAGAGCCGACACCGTCATCCTGCCCGATATCTATGCTGCCCGTGAGAAAAATATCTACGGAGTCTCCTCCGGAGACCTCCAGAAAAAGATCGCTGAACTGGGTACAGAAAGCTACTATATCCCCGAGTTTGACGATGTTGAAAATTTTTTATTGGAAAATATCACTGAAGGCGATCTGTTGATAACCATGGGAGCCGGAAATGTCGTAGAAATAGGCGATTATCTGCTGGGAAAATAAGTTATGCACTATATCCACAATTTTTCAGGTGATAAGGTGCCTTGATACATATTGTGAATATTGATGGAATATGATGAATAATCCTTGATTTTAAGCCATTCTTAACCGAATGGCTTTTGTATTTTTTTATCATGTTTTTTTATCCACATTATCCACATAATCCACATTATAAGCTTTGTAAAAGCAAGGGTATTTTGCCATATTTGTCAACCTCTTTTTTTATTTTTTTTATGTGTTATACTCCGTTTTGTCTTAAGGGACAGAAGGACGTTTAATAAGAATGAGCAGTTTTAAGCTGAAGCAGGAAGGACACTCCTCCTCAACCAGCATACCGAACAATTTTATAGAGAATTATATGCCTGTTGCAGCCGGCGAGTTTGTAAAAATATACATATATCTTCTCAAGTGCATTTCCGAAAACTGCAGCGAGCTTTCCATATCACGCATAGCAGACGTATTCAACGACACAGAAAAGGACATAACCAGAGCACTCAAGTACTGGGAGAAAAAAGGTCTCCTGAAACTGTCTTTCAATGAAGAGGGAGAGCTTGAATCGCTCATCCTCACATCAGCCGACAGCCAGGCTGAGACGAAAGTGACCAGGCAGGAGGAAAAGACCGATACCGAACCGGAAGTTATTTCAGTGACGGCTCCCGCGATACCGGAACCGAGACAGTATTCCCGCGGCGAACTTGACGCATTTTCCAAGTCCAAGGATAATGACATGCTTATTTATGCTGTCCAGAAACTGATGGGCCGGCCCATTACTAGCGCTGATATAAACACTATCATGTTCCTCGAGGATTCTCTTCAGTTTTCAGAGGACCTCATAGAATATCTTTTTGAATACTGTGCCGAAAAGAAGAAGACCAGCCGCCGTTACATTGAAAAGACAGGCATGGCATGGGCTGAGCAGGGCATCAAGGATGTAAAAGGCGCCAAACTCATAAATGCAGTATATTCAGAAAACTGCTATCCGATCATGAAGGCATTCGGGCTGACAGGCAGGAATCCCGCAAAGGTTGAATGCCAATTCATTGACAGATGGTTCCTTTCATACGGTTTCAGCATGGAAATGGTACTTGAAGCTGTAAACCGTACGATAAGCGCGACTCATAACCCCAGTTTTGAGTATGCTGACACCATCCTTAAAAAATGGAAGAACGAAGGTATCACATCACCTGAAGCTCTTGCAGAGTCAGACAGGGAATTTTCCGCGAAGGCAGCTGCAAAAAAGGCTGCAGCAGCTAAAAATTCCCCGAAAAAGAAGGTTTCTTCCGCTGTTTCATTTGACAACTTTGAGCAGCGAACATATGATTATAGTGACTTGGAGGCAAAGCTTGTAAATAAATAAAATGGGCATTTCAAGGACAACTATCGAAACCATCTTAAAAGAATATGAAGAACTCCGGCTTAAAAGCGCAAGAGACCGCGACGAGCGCTTAGCCCGGATCTATGAAACCGTACCCGGATATGAAGATCTGGAGTCCGAGATCACATCACTATATGTAAAACGATCGCTTCTGCGCCTTCAGCCTTCTTCGGAATACTCTGACGCTGAGCTTAAGCTTAGGATCCGGGAGCTTTCGGAAAAGAAAGACTTTCTTCTTGCTGCGAATGGATTTTCACCTGAAGATCTCGAGCAGCATTTTTCATGCAATGAATGCAAAGACACAGGCTATACCGATGACGGTGCCATGTGCAGCTGCTTCAGATCAAGGATCATCGAAAAGCTTTATGACCTCTCCCATATCCGCCGTATACTCGACCGGGAGAATTTCAGCACTTTCAATTTCGACTATTACGACAGTGACCGTGCGGTTACAAAATCCGGTCAGACCGAACTTGACATTGCTCATGATGCGGTGCGCAAGGCACGCGCTTTTGTAAATGACTTCAGCACTTCATCATCAAATCTGTTCCTGTGCGGCGGAACAGGAGTCGGAAAGACTTTCCTGTCAAACTGCATAGCCAGAGAACTCCTGGACATGGGCAATTCCGTCGTCTACCTGTCGGCTGTAAGGCTGTTTGACATCCTTGCGGATGCCGCCTTTGACAGGGAGGAAAACAGCGAGCTGCCTGCAAAACTCATATATGACTGTGATCTGCTCATAATCGATGACCTGGGCACTGAAATGACCAACTCATTTGTCCAGACTCAGCTGTTTGACTGCATAAATGAGCGGATACTCAGAGGCAGACATACCATCATATCATCAAATCTTTCTGTGGAAGACCTGCAGAACAGATATTCTGAAAGAGTGTTTTCTCGTGTAGTGAGCAGCTACACGATAATTAAACTATATGCAAGAGACATCAGGATTCAAAAAGCATTGGAGGGGTAAAAGATCATGCTGCGTGAAGAGATTGAGATCAAAACAATACCGGTAGGAAAACTTGGCATCATACCCATGAAGGGTTGCGAACAGCTCGCTGCTAATATTGACTACTACCTGTCAACCTGGAGGAAACACAGGGACAGCGAGCACAAATATGCCTTCGGCCTTGACGGCTATGAGAGGGACACCTATATCGTGCGTGCTGAAACTCCTCGTTTCGGTTCGGGCGAAGCTAAAGGAGTGCTGCTTGATTCTGTCCGCGGAATGGACGTCTTCATCATCGTCGATGTTTGCAACAGCAGCCTTGAATACAAGATGACCGGAAAGATGAACCGCATGTCGCCCGATGACCACTTCCAGGATCTCAAGCGTATCATTGCGGCAATAGGAAGCAGGGCAAACCGCATCAACGTTATCATGCCTTTCCTCTATGAGAGCAGGCAGCACAAGCGCAGCGCCAGGGAATCTCTTGACTGTGCAATGGCACTTGAAGAACTGTATGCAATGAACGTTGACAACATCATCACATTCGACGCTCATGACCCGAGAGTTATAAACGCAGCACCTCTTAACAGTTTTGAAAATGTAAGGCCTTCATATCAGTTCCTTAAATACCTCTGCAAAAATGTTGAAGGCATTCACTTTGATACCGAGCATATGCTCATGATAAGCCCGGATGAAGGCGCCATGGACCGTTCGGTTTACTTCGCGAGCGTACTTGGCATAGACATGGGAATGTTCTACAAGAGGCGTGATTATTCAAGGATCGTAAACGGCTCCAACCCGATCGTCGCACATGAGTACCTCGGAACCGATCCTTCAGGCAAAGACGTTATCATTGTTGACGACATGATCTCGTCAGGCGGAAGCATGATCGATACCGCAAAAGCCCTTAAGCAGCGCGGCGCCAAGGACGTTTATGTATTCTCGACATTCGGTCTGTTCACGAACGGACTTGAGAAGTTTGACAAAGCCTATGAAGATGGCCTGATCAAGAGAGTCCTTACTACCAACGGAACTTATCAGAGCCCTGAGCTCCTTTCACGTGAGTATTACATCAGTGTCGACATAAGCAAATATCTGTCATATTATATCGACTCACTGAACCACAACGTTTCAGTGAGCGACCTTCTCGATCCGTCAGCCAAGATCAAGAAACTGATCGAAGACTATACAGAAAACGGATATGTTTACAATAATTATGAAGTGGAGTATCAGATGAAATTTGATCTGAAATGATCCCTGCATGGATCAAGGGGTGCGGCACTTATCATGCCGCACCCCTTTTTATTTTTATCAGTGATGCTGTTTAATTGTTCTGTGATCTCTTATATCTGTTGATGGCACAGATTATTGCCCGCAGCGGAGCCACATTGATGTTGTGGCTGAGTCCTACTCCGAAGTAGTCCTTTCCATCATCATCCCTGAGCTGGACATAGGCAACTGACTGAGAATCAGAGCCGTCTGTAAGGGCATGGGATTTATAGTCAACAAACTTAAGCATGTTCATCTTCTCGCCCTTGATGGCATTGAAGAATGCGTCGATCGGTCCGTTTCCTTCGCCCTGGACCTTGAAATCCGTAATCTCTCCGGCGCGCGACATATGCTGTATCGTTCCGAAGAAGGTGACCTGGCTGTGCCCGTCAATGGTTTCCTCATGGAATACATGTTTGACAAGCTTGTAAGGTCTCTCTTCATGGAGATATTCTTTCTCAAACAGTTCCATGATCCTGACAGGCCTGAGTTCTTTTCCGACCTTGTCGCTCTCACGCTGTACGATAGCACCAAACTCCGGATGCATCGCCTTGGGCATGTCGTATCCATACTTGTGGTTCATGATGAATGCTGCTCCACCCTTGCCGCTCTGGCTGTTGATCCTGACCGGCTCGTACTCGCGTCCGATATCTGTAGGATCGATCGGGAGATACGGGACCATCCATTTCTCGCTTTCATGATCCTTCATGTAGTTAAAGCCCTTGTTGATGGCGTCCTGATGGCTTCCGGAGAATGCGGTAAATACGAGATCACCGCTGTATGGCTGACGCTCAGGCACACGCATCTTTGCGCATCTTTCAAAGATCTCCCTGATCTCGTCCATGTTAGTCAGATCAAGTTCGGGATCGATGCCCTGGACGTACATGTTCATGGCTACTGTGACCATGTCAACATTTCCGGTCCTTTCACCGTTTCCGAACAGGCATGCTTCAACACGCTCAGCTCCCGCAAGAAGTCCTGCTTCGGTAGTTGCGACTCCGCATCCCCTGTCGTTATGCGGGTGAAGAGAGATTATTGCCCTCTCCCGTCCGGGGAGCACACGTATAAAGTACTCAAGCTCATCAGCAAACTGATTCGGCATGCAGTTTTCTACAGTTGTAGGGAGATTAAGGATCACTTTATGATCCTCATCGGCATGAAGAGCGTCCAGCACTGCTGCGCAGATCTCAGCTGCAGCATCCATCTCTGTTCCCATGAATGACTCCGGAGAATACTCGTAGCGCAGATCCATTCCTGAAGCAATGACCGGCTGGGCCATTTCATATATCAGCTCTGCAGCGTCAACAGCGATCTTTTTTACGCCTGCCACGTCTGTTCCGAACACGACTTCTCTCTGAAGAGTGGACGTGGAGTTGTAGAAGTGGAAGATCACATGCTTTGCGCCCTGGATCGCTTCGAAGGTTTTCCTTATGAGGTGTTCCCTGGCCTGGACAAGTACCTGGATGGTGACATCATCAGGTATGTGACCGCCTTCAATAAGCTCCCTGCAGATCTCATAGTCGGTATCGGAAGCGCTGGGAAATCCTATCTCAACCTCTTTTACACCGATCTTGTCGACAAGGAGGTGGAACATTTCCAGCTTCTCTTCCATGTTCATCGGATCTATCA
This sequence comes from Lachnospiraceae bacterium, assembly GCA_015057955.1. Classification (GTDB taxonomy): domain Bacteria; phylum Bacillota; class Clostridia; order Lachnospirales; family Lachnospiraceae; genus RGIG5612. Next base: position 27,627 of record SVDE01000002.1, read on the forward strand.
GAGCCTGATTGCCGTCGCGCAGGTCAACAGAACACCATACCGGTGCCTTTGTTATGACATTGTCCGGCCAAGTTCTGTTTTCTATTTTTTGGGGTACAAATGGAATATACTTCTCAAAACCTTTCATGATCAAACCTCCGGAATATAGAGTTAGATTTTAAGAAAGTATTCGTTAATTGTCAAGAAAAATACCAATTAACTGACATCTGCGACCAGTTCCACGGGGCAGTGGTCTGACCCGTAAACTTCAGTCCTTATGTCAGCAGAACGGAGCTTTCCCGCCAGGCTCTCAGACGCTATGAAATAGTCGATCCGCCATCCGGCGTTCTTCTCCCTTGCGTGGAAACGGTAGGACCACCAGGAATACACATGTTCTGTGTCGGGGTGAAAATATCTGAATGTATCTATGAGCCCGGAGTCAAGGGCTATGGTCATTTTTTCGCGTTCCTCATCGGTAAATCCGGAGCGGCCGCGGTTGCTCTTTGCGTTTTTGATATCGATCTCTTTATGGGCAACATTAAGGTCACCGCAGTAGATCACAGGCTTTTTCTCCTCAAGTTTTTTGACATAGGCCAGGAACGCATCCTCCCATGTCATCCTGTAGCCAAGCCGTTTGAGCTCCTCGCCCGAATTGGGGACATATACAGTGATGAAATAAAAAGTATCAAATTCCAAGGTTATGACCCTTCCTTCTGTATCGTGCTCGGGGATGCCGAGACCGTAAGATACGGAAAGCGGCTCTTTCTTTGTAAATACTGCTGTTCCGGAATAGCCTTTCTTTTCAGCGTAATTCCAGAACTGGTGGTATCCGGGAAGATCCAGGGTTATCTGCCCTTCCTGCAGCTTTGTCTCCTGCAGGCAGAAAACATCAGCGTCCGCGCTGTTGAAATAATCCATGAAGCCCTTGCCCATGCAGGCTCTTATTCCGTTAACATTCCACGATACGAATTTCATCATTCCTCTTCTTCCATGTCGACCACATAAGAATGTCCGGTCTTTTCAAAGATCCCGTTCAGGTATTCCCAGGTCAGGACCTGTTTTTCCTTTGTATCCACATCAAACATGGTTATGTTGTCGCCGCTGTCGTATCCGAAGAACAGATACGATACGTCGTCAAGTTCCCATACTATAGGTATCTTCGCACCGGTAAAATACATCGCTTCCGTAAGCGATATTCCGGTCACATTTATCAGTTTGTCCTGTTCGATCTTGCGGTAAGCCAGATCCAGAGATACCTGCGAAAGCTCGACTGAGTCAGGGATCAGTCCTCTCTTGTAGAACAGCCTTCCGTCTGAACTGAGAACGAGTCCCCTCTGGTCATAAGCAAGTATTATCGCGTCTGCAGCAGATTCATCCAGATGTATGACTCTGCCCTTCGCATAGACATAGTATCTTCCGCTGTCCTCGAAAATGTTCATGATGTCAACCGTCCGCTCATCAGTGAACATCACTTTTGCCTGCTGGTTCAGCTTAAGCTCACCGGCTGAAGTAGTGCTGTCGGCAAATACGACAAAATAGACGGTTCTCTTCACTTCTTCAAATTCCGAGTAATGCTCCATTGCGGGATAAGCATCGATCTCATTTGCGAACAGTGTGTAGTCATCCGACGGAACATACTCTGAGGTAAGATCGATCTCCTCATCCGTTTCCTCATCTTCAGAGATCTCTGCCGGGGTCGTCTCCTCTTCCTTCACACTATTCCTCTTTGCGACTTTGCTGAGAGTAACCCTATTGTATTCATCGACCGCTCCGGTAAAAAAACCGTCGCCCGCGGATACCACAGTCTGTACCTGGAGTTTGTCATTGATGACATACATGTCACTCATCAGGAGCAGCTCAGTTTCATTCGGATCAAGATATGTTTCTCCCATCTTTCCCTGGCCATAGACCAGTTCTGCGTTCAGGAAGCCCAGCACCTTGACCGCACATCCGCTGTCGGCAGAAACCTGATATGATCTTTCTTCCTCCATGTCCAGAACCGTTATCCCGGTCGCATCGTTGACCTTTCCTTCATTCTGCCATGCAATGATACGGTCCTCCGCGTGGATTATGTATGTGCCGTCTATAAGGCAATCGGTGACCATCTCGGCTACATCACTGTCAGGAACGATCTTGTACAGATATCTGCCCATCATGACATAGAGATTATTCTGGCTGTTCAGATAGAATAAATCACCAACCGCGGTCTTCAGTATCTCGTAAGGCAGGACGGCAGGAATGAATACTTCTTCCTCTACCTCCTGCGTATCGGCATGATAGATATAGAGGCCTATGCCTACTTTTCCCTCGTGAAGGCCGGCGTTCATGTAACCGAATACAACAAACTGTATGTCGCCTTCATCTGAAACTTTTATTATCCTGATATCGTGCTGGTCATAATTGCCTCTGTCATCGCTTATACCGAGAGAGAATGTGAAGATCTTCTTCAATGTCTTTGTATCGGTCTCCATTGCCCACAGTGTATTGTTTGCGACAAAGCATGACAGATTCTGGGCACGGTTGCACATCATGTTGACATCCTTGTCGCTGATCACACCGAGTTTTGCAGATTTTGTGCCAATGGCGTCCTCTCCCGTGGGATCGAACAGCTGGTCAACAGTCCTCTCATAATCAAGCACATATTCATAGGATTCGGTTACCCTGAGCCTGTAGTACTCGCTTACGAAATAGTATTCAGCCTTGCCTGCCTCTTTTCTCGTGGCAATGTAGTTCATCATTACATGGCCTATCTCGCCGTCAACATCAAGTATCTCTATCTCAGGCTGGGTATACTTGGACATCTTCATGGTTCCCCATGTGATACCTGACATTGAAGAATAGAGGGTTATGTCACTGAAGTCTGTGTTGTCGTTATACCAGTAATTGGTTGCCAGCGCGCTCATGATGAACGCCTCTGCCTCATCATCGTTGGCATTGTAGAGGCAGTCATTGAACTTCAGTGCCAGATCGATCTGGGCAGCTATGCTTGTCTGTGCATCCTTGATGATCCTTGTATAGTAGTGGACAGTCCTTTCATTTGCATCGACCAGCGTGATGTCTACAATGTAATCCCTGCCGTCTTCGATAAGGTTGTCTATGCGGAAAGTGCAGCTGAGAACATCATTATTAATGCTGATGTCATCAGCGCTGCTTTCCTGGATCAGGCTCTCGTTTTCATTGTCTATGACTTTATAGCTCAGTGAACTGATCTCGTTTCCATAAAGATTGACCCTGACCGGAATGTCAAATGTATCCTGAAGGACATATATGCTCCTTCTTACATAGTTGATGTCCTGCTCATCCGTATACCCCCGCAGCAGATTTACTTCATGTCCGGCGAATTCAAATTCTATCGTCGGAAGTGAAGCCGCTGTCATCGCCTCATATTTAACAAGTGCTTCTTCCTGCTTCTTTTTGTGTGACAGGAATAAAAGGACTGCTGCAGCGATGATGGCAAGCACAATTAAGGCACCGACCGCTATGATCAGTACCTTATTTCTATACATCCAGTTTCTTCTGGCATAAACCGTATATGTTGAACGTCTTCTCTTTTTCATTGTGTCAATTATACCGACTTTCAACTGCCTCTACAAGGAGCGTATGTGTTATTTTTTTGTGTACTTTATAAGTACCTTGGCATTTTACGGTTGACATGACTTTTTGCTGATGCTATAACCTAACCTATACTTTTAAGGAAAGGACAGATCTATGGTCTATAGCCTGGTAATAATAGGTATCATTATTCCCATTATCGCTGTTATTGCTCCGATCTCCATCGGCATTGACTGCGCAATGAGCTGTACCCTGAACCAAGGCTGACCATTTTTAGATCCTATTTCCGGTAAATTACCCTACGGTCGCTTTTGGCAGACCGTATTTTTTATTACTGTATTAACGCTTTTCAACTTTTGATTATTTTTGTATAATTAAAAAGCTATTCTATAAGGAGGAAAACCCCAACATGGAACTGACCGGCGCACAGATATTGATGGAATGCCTGCTCGAACAGGGTGTCGATACCGTATTCGGATACCCCGGCGGCACGATCCTCAATGTCTACGACGAATTATACAATTATTCCGATAAGATCAAGCACTATCTGACAGCTCATGAACAGGGAGCTTCCCATGCAGCTGACGGCTATGCAAGGAGTACCGGCAAAGTAGGCGTTTGCTTCGCGACAAGCGGACCCGGAGCCACCAACCTGACTACCGGCATCGCAACCGCTTACATGGACTCATCTCCTGTTGTGTTCTTTACCTGCAATGTAACTGAGCCTCTTGTCGGAAAAGACTCTTTCCAGGAAGTTGACATCACCGGCATCGCAATGCCCATAACAAAGATGAACTATGTCGTTCACGAAGTTGACAAGCTTGCGGACATCGTCCGTGAGGCCTTTGCGATCGCAAGATCCGGCCGTCCCGGCCCTGTCCTGGTTGACATCCTCAAGAATGTGACTGCCGAAAAGGCAGAGTATGAGAAGCTGCCTCTTTCCGAACACGCCACACGCGGACGCCTCGGAAAACTCGTAGGACGCTCCTCAAACAACTTTAAATCTCCGGACCCTGACAAAGAAGACATCGATCTGCTGATAAACATGATCAATGGATCCGAAAAGCCCCTCATCATATGCGGAGGCGGTGTTGTCAGGAGCCGTGCTTCAGAAGAATTCAACACATTTGTAAACAGATGCGATGCTCCGACCGCCATCACAGTCATGGGAGGCGGCGGAATAGCCGGACTCAATCCCCATGTTACCGGAATGATCGGAATGCATGGAAGCCAGGCTTCAAACATGGCTGTTGATGCCTGTGATCTTCTGATCGCTGTGGGCTGCCGTTTCTCAGACAGGGTTGCCCTGGATCCCAAGACATTTGCAAAGAAAGCAAAGATCGTTCAGATAGACATCGACCGCTCCGAGATCGACAAGAACGTAAAGACTGCCCACCATATCATCGGTGACGCCAGGAAAGTCCTCTCTGTCCTCAATGAAAAACTTGGTCAGCAGGCTCATCCGGAGTGGAAGAAATATGTATTTTCTTTCCCGACAGAGACGGAATATGACGACATCCCCGGCAAGCTCACTCCCAAGCAGGCCCTGCGCACCATCGCAGATCTTCTGCCTCAGGACACGATAGTTTCCACAGATGTCGGCCAGCATCAGATGTGGGCAATCCAGCATTTCCACTTTGACTATCCCGGCCAGCTCCTCACCTCAGGCGGATTCGGCACAATGGGATTCGGACTTGGAGCAGCCATAGGCGCAAAAGTCGGTAATCCTGACAAGACTGTCATCCACATCGCAGGTGACGGGTGCTTTCGCATGAACTGTCACGAGCTGTGCACCGAACAGTACTATGACATCCCGGTCATCACTTTTGTATTCGACAACTCTACTCTCGGCATGGTGCGTCAGTGGCAGACTCTGATCTATGACAAGCACTATTCCCAGACCACTCTTGACAGAGGACCTGATTTTGTAAAGCTTGCCGAAGCCTACGGACTGAAAGGAAAGCGTGTTACCAATGTTGAGGAACTGCGGGAAGCTGTAAAGGAAGCGCTTGAATTCGGGCATGGATACGTTGTTGACATTGCCATTGACATTGATGAGATGGTCCGTCCGATGGTAAGCGGCGGAGCCCGCATCACCAATTTCCTGGCAATATAAAAGGAGGTACGACTAATGAGTGAAACAAAGCTTAATACATTATCCGTACTTGTAGACAACGAAGCAGGTGTACTTTCACAGGTTGCCAGGCTGTTCTCGAGAAAGGGCTATAACATCGAGTCATTCGTTTCCGGTTCGACCGTTGACCCGGCGATCACCCGCCTTACCATAGAAGTATATGCGGATGAGGATCAGATAAAGCTGCTTTCAAACCAGCTGGCCAAACTGATACCGGTGCACTCTGTAAAGATCCTCACTCCCGAGATCTCGATCCGCCGCGAACTGGTGCTGATCAAGGTCAAGGCTCCCGCAGGAGCGAGCAGGAGCGAGCTGATCCAGATAGCAAACATTTTCCGCGCTTCAATAATTGATGTGTCTATAGGTGTGCTGACATTTGCTATAATAGGCGATGAAGACAAGACACAGGCATTCGTTAACATCCTGGGAGAATATGAGATCCTTGAGCTGGTGCGCACAGGCATCGTAGCCTTGGAACGCGGCCAGGAAACTATATATGACAAAACAAAAGTAAAAGGAGAATTTGATTATGGCAAAAATGTATTATGAGAAAGACTGCGACATCTCCGCACTCGATGGCAAGAAGATCGCCATCGTAGGCTACGGCTCACAGGGTCATGCACATGCTCAGAACCTTCGCGATTCAGGATGCGATGTTATCATCGGTCTCCGCAAGGGCGGCAAGAGCTGGGCTGTTGCTGAAAAGGACGGCTTCACTGTAATGGAAGTAGCTGAAGCAACAAAGGCTGCTGACATCATCATGATCCTCATCAATGACGAGGCTCAGGCTGACATGTACAGAAAGGACATCGCTCCCAACCTTACATCAGGCAAAGCCATCGCTTTCGCTCACGGCTTCAACATCAGATATAAGCAGATCGTTCCCCCTGCAGACATCGACGTTTTCATGGCTGCTCCCAAGGGACCCGGACATACAGTAAGAAGCCAGTATGTTGCCGGAAAGGGCGTTCCCTGCCTCGTTGCATTTGAGCAGGATGCTACAGGCAAATGCCGTGACATCGCTCTTGCTTACATCGCAGGCATCGGCGGAGCCCGCGCAGGCATCATGGAAACAACAATGAACGAAGAGACTGAGACTGACCTCTTCGGCGAGCAGACAGTTCTCTGCGGCGGTGTTGTAGACCTCATGAGATGCGGTTTCGAAGTTCTTACAGAAGCCGGCTATGCTCCTGAAAATGCTTACTTCGAGTGCATCCACGAGATGAAGCTCATCATCGACCTTATCAACAAGGGCGGCGTTCAGGCCATGAACTACTCCATCTCCGATACAGCTGAGTACGGCGAGTATGTAAGCGGTCCCCGCGTACTTCCTTACGAGCAGACCAAGGCTAACATGAGAGCAGTCCTCTCTGACATCCAGGACGGCACATTCGCCGGCAAGTGGATCGCCGAGAACAAGAACGGACGTACATTCTTCAACTCCAAGAGAGAACAGCTCAAGAAGCATCCGATGGAGGTTGTCGGCAAAGAGCTCCGCGAGCACATGCTCTGGAAGAACGACTCTGACCTTGACACAGCTTCCAACTGATATTTAACGTTTTGATGCTTAAAGCCCCTGAAAGCCAACGTCTTCAGGGGCTTTTTATCATGCTTTTTTATAATACATAGCAATAGTAGTATATTTTATGATATTATTAGTTATTCTACATCAAAGAGGAGAATATATCATGAATTCAGATTTTATCAAAAAAGGCGTGGACAGAGCTCCCAACAGAAGCCTTATGGTAGCTCTCGGACTTACAGAAGAGGAGATCAACCGCCCGCTCATCGGCGTTGTCTGCTCATATAACGAGATCGTTCCCGGTCACATGCACCTGGACAAGATCGCAGATGCTGTAAAGGCAGGTGTCCGCATGGCGGGAGGAACTCCCATCATGTTCCCTGCGATCGCAGTCTGCGACGGTATCGCAATGGGACATATCGGCATGAAATATTCCCTTGTCACAAGGGATCTTATCGCTGATTCAACCGAGGCTATGGCTCTTGCACATCAGTTTGACGGACTCGTAATGATCCCCAACTGTGACAAGAACGTGCCCGGACTTCTGATGGCTGCAGCAAGACTTAATGTGCCCGCTATCTTCTGCTCAGGCGGACCTATGCTTGCAGGACATCTTAAGGACGGCCGACGCACATGCCTTTCACATATGTTTGAAGCTGTCGGTGCTTACCACGCAGGCACTCTCGATGAGGAAGGCGTAGAGGACTACACCCAGAACGCATGCCCTTCATGCGGTTCATGCTCAGGCATGTACACAGCCAATTCAATGAACTGCCTGTGCGAAGCGATCGGCATGGCTCTTCCCGGAAACGGAACCATTCCTGCCCCGCTCTCAGCACGTATCCGCCTTGCGAAGAAGGCCGGCATGCAGATCATGGAACTTGTAAACAAAGACATCAGGCCCCGTGACATCATGACACCTGCTGCCTTCGACAATGCAGAGACTGTTGACATGGCACTCGGATGCTCTACAAACACCATGCTCCATCTTCCGGCCATCGCTCATGAATGCGGACTGGAGATAAGCCTCGACAAGAGCAATGAGATCAGCGCTCACACTCCTAACCTCTGCCACCTTGCCCCGGCAGGCGATACTTTCATGGAAGACCTTGAGAGAGCCGGCGGCGTATATGCGGTAATGAAAGAGCTCACAAAGAAGGATCTCCTTGATCTTGACGTAATGACTGTTACCGGAAAGACCATGAAGGAGAATCTCGAAGGAGTTGTTAATCTCAACACCGAGGTCATCAGACCGATCGAAAATCCGTTCTCTGAAAGCGGCGGGATCGCTGTCCTTAAGGGAAATGTTGCTCCTGACGGATGCGTCGTTAAACAGAGCGCAGTTGCTCCTGAGATGATGCAGCACAGCGGCCCTGCAAGAGTATTTGACTCAGAGGAAGAAGCTATCCAGGCTATCTATAACGGAAAGATCGTTGCCGGAGATGTTGTTGTCATCCGCTACGAAGGTCCTAAAGGCGGCCCCGGAATGAGAGAGATGCTCAATCCCACATCCGCCATCGTCGGAATGGGACTCGGCGCAAGCGTTGCCCTTATCACTGACGGACGTTTCTCCGGTGCCACAAGAGGCGCTGCCATCGGACATGTAAGCCCTGAAGCTGCTGCCGGCGGCAACATCGCCCTCATCAACGAAGGAGACATCATCGACATCGATATCAAGGCATGCTCCATCAATGTACAGGTAAGCGATGAAGAGCTTGCAGAAAGAAGAAAGAGCTGGACGGCTCCCGAACCCAGGATCAAGACCGGTTACGCTGCACGCTACGCCAAGCTCGTAACCTCAGCCGACAAAGGTGCGGTTCTGATGTAATTTAAAAACGAAAGGTCATTAATATGAAATACAACATAGCACTCGTAAGGGGTGATGGCATAGGCCCCGAGATTGTGGACAGCGCTGTCCGTGTTCTTGACAAGATTGCCGATATATACGGTCACGAATTTATCTATTCATCATATCTCGCGGGAGGTGCCGCGATCGATGAATTCGGAGTTCCTCTTCCGCAGGAGACCATAGACGGATGCCTTGCATCCGACAGTGTGCTTCTCGGAGCGGTCGGCGGACCTAAATGGGATGACCAGCCGCCTGCAAACAGACCCGAGAGGGCTATCCTCGGTCTGCGCGCTGCGCTTGGACTCTTCACCAACCTCCGCCCTGCCAAGATCTTCCCTGCTCTTGCCAATGCATGCACGCTGCGCCCCGATATCGCGGCGCGCGGATTTGACCTTGTGATCGTAAGAGAGCTTACCGGAGGTATCTACTTTGGTGAGCGGGGACGCCGCGAAGGCGCAAACGGACCTGAAGCATATGATACAGAATGCTACAGCGTCATGGAGATCGAGCGCATTGCGAAAGTAGCGTTCGAGACTGCCATGAAGAGAAGAAAGAGCGTAGTCAGCATTGACAAGGCAAATGTACTTGAAAGCTCAAGACTCTGGAGAGAAACTGTTGAACGTATCGCAAAGGATTTCCCTGAGGTAAGCCTAGAGCACATGTACGTTGACAACGCAGCCATGCAGCTTGTAAGGGATCCCTCCCATTTTGATGTCGTGCTCACATCCAACATATTTGGTGACATCCTTTCAGATGAAGCGTCACAGATCACCGGCTCCATCGGAATGCTCGCTTCTTCATCACTCGGATCCACATCAAGAGGTCTTTATGAGCCGATCCACGGATCCGCTCCCGACATCACCGGAAAAGGCATCGCCAATCCGATCGCCACGATCCTTTCAGCCGCAATGATGCTCCGTTTCTCATTTGGCCTCAATGTGGAAGCTGACGCGATCGAAAATGCTGTCAACCAGACTCTCAACGACGGTATCCGTTCAGCCGACATAGCTGTTAATGGACAGCCGACAGTAGGTACAGCAGAAATGACCGACGAGATCCTGGCCCGTTTATAATTTCATTTACTTTTTTATTAATATGCCCCCATGAAACAGAATATTTCATGGGGGCATATCTATTATTTACATTATTTTCCCACACAGGTTGGCATTTTTATTGGGGGTAAATATGGAAAAGTCTGTTTATACCAACATAAAGCCCGTAAAGCCATGCGGCAGACCCGCTTTCAGACATAGCTCCGGTCAACCTGGATCACGCAGAAGCAGTCTTCCCATAGGGAATCCACTTTTGCTGTTATCTTTTCATTAGCTTCATCGTCACTATCCTTACAGTCAGCCGGAAGCACTACGTCAAATACCAGATTTGTATGGGTAGGTCCCGGAACCATCCTCAGGTCATGTATCGTTGCTTCAGGATATATGCTCCGTACCGCATTCAGGATATCATCCTTTTTCCCGGTCAGGAACTCGTTGTCCACGTCTATCGGATCCATGTGGATCGTCGCAAGGCAGTTGTATTTCTCTGATATCTCATGCTCCGCATTATCTATCGCGTCATGCAGTTCAAAGATGTCGCCTTTTCCGTCAACCTCTGCATGCAGTGAGACATATATCCTGCCCGGGCCGTAGTCATGCACTATCATGTCATGTATGCCTATTATATCCGGATACTCCATTACAGTTTTCTCAATACCTTTAACAAGTTCCGGGTCCGGAGCCTGTCCGAGCAGGGGTGAGACTGTATCTATCGCGGATGTTATACCTGCGTAAAGGATGAATATCGAGACCAGGATACCTGCCCATCCGTCTATGTTGATATTGAAGAAGAATGCCAGTCCCATTGAGATGAGAGTCACAGCTGTTGCGATACAGTCAGTGAGGGAATCTGAAGCTGTTGCCCTCAGTGCTTCGGAACTGATCTTTTTGCCGGCATAACGGTTGTAAGTGAACATGTAGAACTTGACCAGGATGGCCGCTCCCATGATAACCGCCGGCACAAGCCCCGCCTCTATGGGTTCCGGATGGATGATCTTCTTGATCGATGATATACCGAGTTCTCCGCCCACGATTATGATAATGGCGCTGACTATAAATCCAGCAAGGTACTCTATCCTGCCGTGGCCGAAAGGATGCTTCGTGTCAGCCCGCTTTCCGGAAAGCCTGAAGCCTATGAGGGTTATCACCGATGATGCCGCGTCTGACAGGTTGTTAAAAGCGTCCGCCGTAATAGCAACCGAAGATGAAATGACTCCCGCAACGTATTTTGCCCCGAACAGGATAATGTTTATGCAGATACCGTATATGCTGGCAAGCGTCGCGTAAGAGCGGCGCACTGCCGGCTCTCCGGTATTGTCTTTATCCTTAATGAATAATCTGATCAACAGCCTGAACATTTTATGCCTCTGTTATCTTTCCGGCCAGAGCGCTCGCTGCTGCGGTCTTTGGTGACGCAAGATATATCTTTACTTTATTTGTTCCCATCCTGCCAAGGAAGTTCCTGTTATTTGTCGCTACAACAACTTCACCGTCAGTGAGTATGCCGCCCGTCCGTCCGCAGCACAGGCCGCAGGAAGGGTGGGTTATGTCCGCGCCGGCGTTTAGAAGTATGTCTATCGTTCCGTTCTTTAATGCTTCAAGATAGACCTTCCGGCTGGCGGGAGTCACGATGAACCTGACAAACGGAGCGATCTTTTTTCCTTTAAGTATCTCGGCCGCTGCCATGAGATCTTCGAGGCGGCCGTTAGTACATGACCCCAGGAATACCTGATCGACTTTTACTTCGCCAAGCTTTGATATGGGCTGTACATTGTCCACATTTGAGGGAACAGCACAGACCGGGACGAAGTCTTCCGCACGATACTCAAGGACCTGCTCATATACCGCGTCTTCGTCGCCCTTAAGTCCTTTCTGGAATTCATCAAGTTTTACCCGGCAGTACTCTGCCGTCTTCTCATCAGGGGCAAACAGGCCGCACTTTGCGCCTGCCTCTATGGCCATGTTTGACATGCTCATCCTTGATGAGATGCTCATTTTTTCTATGGTATCGCCAGTAAATTCGAGCGACTTGTATGTTGCGCCTGCAGCGCCCAGGTCTCCGATGACCTTAAGGATCACATCCTTGGCCATGACATTTTCCGGGAGTGTGCCGTTGATCACAACCTTGATCGTTGCCGGAACCCTGATCCAAAGCTGGCCTGTTCCGAGGATCCCCGCCATTTCCGTATATCCTATGCCGGTTGAAAACGCGCCTACGCAGCCGTAAGTTGTGGTATGGCTGTCGGTCCCGAACACCACATGGCCGGGTTTTACATATCCCGCTTCAGTCATGAGCTGATGGCAGATGCCGTCGCTTTTATGAAGATTTGTGATGCCTTGCTCATCAGCGAATGAGCAGCTGGTCTTATATGCCCTGATGTCATCCACCTGGCTTGCCGGCACGAGATGGTCGCATATGATCACGACTTTATCCGGATCCCAGACTTTTGTAAATCCCATCTCTTTAAATTTCGAGACTATGAACGGCATCATTATGTCATCCAGCATGACATTGTCGACATTTACTGTGACAATGTCTCCGGGAAATACTTCTTTTCCGACATTTCCCGCTATTATCTTTTCAACCAGAGTATGTCCCATTATCTTAATCCTCCAGTCCGTTTCTCTTGCGCATCGCCTTTACAAGGCCGCCCGCGTCAAGGATCTCCAAAAGATTTTCCGGAAGAGATGCAGTCTTATAGACTTTGCCGTTGTATTCGATCCGGCCGGAACTGACCGTGATCTCATCGCCTTCCTTTACATCGTCGGCGAGGTCAGCATTCTCAATAAGGAGAAGGCCGTTGTTTATGGCATTTCTGAAGAAAATGCGGGCAAATGACTTCGCTATTATGCAGCTGACTCCAAGGGCTTTCACGACCTCCGGAGCCTGCTCCCTTGAGGATCCGCATCCGAAGTTGTTTCCTGCAACAATTATGTCGCCCGGCTGCAGTTCTTTAGCGATGTCATCCCTGAGCGGTGAAAACGCATAGGGTTTCATCTCATCTATGGTATTGAAGACCAGATATTCCGTAGGCAGGATGATGTCGGTATCGATATCATCGCCCATCAGCCATACTTTTCCTTTAAACTGTTCCATGTTTCTATCCTATCCTGTCGGCTGTTGTGATCTCGCCTGCAATGGCGGATGCCGTTACCGTCGCTGCGCTTCCAAGGTACACGAATGACTCCCTGTGTCCACAGCGTCCCTTAAAGTTTCTCGTTCCTGTACTGATAAGAGTCTCTCCCTCTCCGATCACGCCCTGGCATGCACCCCAGCATACGGAACAGTTGGGATTGCAGATGATCGCTCCGGCTTCCATGAAGATTTCCATGAGTCCTTCCTTCACCGCCTGCTCATATACACTGCGGCTTGCGGGAACAACAAGGAACCTGACATCCGGATGGACCTTTCTTCCTTTAATGAGCTCAGCTCCTATCCTCAGATCCTCGATCCTGCCGTTATTGCATGAACCCAGGAATGCTTCATCTATATGGATCCCGAGTGCTTCTTCAGCGGGAACAACATTGTCAACGAAATGGGGCTTTGCGACGATCAGCCTGATCTTCGAGAGATCTATGTCATAGACCTTTGCATAAACAGCGTCCGCATCAGGTCTGAAGCACTCTACCGGCTCCCTGCCATGCTCCCTTAAGTATTCAAGGGCAACTTCGTCCGCTTCCATGAGCGCTGTCTTGGCTCCCGCTTCCACGCAGAGATTGCAGATGGAGATGCGGCCCGCCATGTCGATGGTCTTAAGCCCTTCTCCGCCGAATTCCATTGCCTTATAATTTGCCCCGTTTGCCCCGATCTGCCCGATGATCGTAAGGATCAGATCTCTGGCGTAAACTCCATCCGGCAGCTTTCCTGTCAGATTGAATCTGAGAGTCTCGGGAACAAGCACCCACGAAGTCCCGGTAACCATCGCATAGAGGTAGTCCGTGTTTCCGACGCCGGTTCCGAACGCGCCGAGCGCTCCGTATGCGCAGGTATGGCTGTCGGCTCCGAAGATCAACTGGCCCGGGCGGACATGGTGCTCCATCATCACCTGATGGCACACGCCCTCTCCCTCATAGAATGTGATGCCGTGCTCTTTCGCAAAATCCCTCATCTTCTTGTGTGAGTCAGCTGTCTTGACGCTGTCACTGGGAAGGTTGTGGTCAATTATCCAGACCAGCTTGCTCACATCCGCTATCCTGGGATGTTTGAGTTTATTGTATTTATCGACTGTAATGTGAGTCGTTCCATCATTGCTCATAAGAAGGTCCAGCTCAACGGTACAGATGTCGTTTGCCCTTACAGTTTCCTGCTTTGCAGCTCTGGCGATTATCTTTTCAGCTAATGTCATGCCCATGGTCAGTCCTCCTTGTCCAGTGAAGCCAGAAGTCCGCCCTGGTCCAGTATTGCCTGAAGGTTTGCGGGCAGCTTCGTGCAGGCGTAAGTCTTTCCGTTTGCCGTGATGATGCCCTCTTCCATGTTGAGAGTCATCTCGTCACCATCCTTCACTTCATCGTGAAGTTCCTTGCAGACAAATACCGGGAGACCGATGTTTATGGAGCTTCTGTAGAAAATGCGGGCAAAGCTCTTGGCGATCACTGCCTTCACTCCAAGCTCCCTAAGCACTGTCGGAGCCTGCTCCCTGGAAGATCCGCAGCCGAAGTTCTCGTCCGCTACGATGAAATCTCCGGGCTGTACTTTAGCGGCGAACTCCGGATCGAGCGATTCGAAAGTATGAACTTTCATCTCGTCAAATGTCGGAAAAAGGAGATACTGTGATGCTATTATCTGATCAGTATCCACGTCTTTGTCAAAAAGGAAGATCTTTCCCATTTTCTGGCCTCCATGTCTGTTTCTTTCAAAAATAATATTTTTCTATTATAGCCAAATGCATACAAAATATCAATTTTCTATTGATTTTGTGTTATTATAGTTATGTATACTCTATTGAAAGGAAATAACCGGCATGCATAAGCTGATCTCCAGTCTTATACTATACAGAGGCCTGAAGGAAGACCCCGTTCTATCCTCTTTGAGTTCAGTAACAAGGGAACTTGACGGATCCGGGGAAGGACTTGTCTTTGACAGCGCAGCTCTTACCAGCACTGTCTACGACCAGGTAAAGACCATTCTGGACATAGCCACGGATTTCGGTTTCAACTGCAATCTGTGGAGAGACTATCTGACATTCAGGATCATCTCTGACCAGAACTCATTCTCCCTGACATGCGAAGGCAACGGCGCTCAGGAAGGCGGAAGTGTAAACTCATTCGCCAAAAATGATTTCCGGATCTTCAAGGCGCTGTTCGACTATGACTTCAGCCGCATTGAAGAGCTGCTCGGGATAAACTGTTTTTCCATATTGGAAGACTATCACGCCATCTCCAAGGAAGCCAAGCTCTATGACCGTACAGTCAGCGCGATCATCCGTACATTAAGCGACAAGCTGGCCGCCTGTGCTGATGAAAATGAATTCTTCGATCTCATTTCCGCCCATTATAAGAACTATGGAGTCGGAATGTTCGGACTGAACAGGGCATTCAGGATCAAGGGAACCGGCGACTCGCTTGAGTTCATCCCGATCAGCAACGCAGACCCTGTAAGGCTTTCAGACCTTGTGGGATATGAGCACCAGAAGGCGCAGCTGAAAGAAGCCACCGAGAGTTTCTGCCGCGGTATAAAAGGCAACAACGTACTGCTTTACGGCGATCCCGGAACCGGTAAATCCTCCAGCATCAAAGCTATCATCAATGAATACTTTGATCAGGGCCTCAGAATGATCGAGATCTACAAGCACCAGTTCGCCGATCTGGCAAATGTGATCGCCCGTATCAAAAAGAGGAATTATAAATTCATCATTTACATAGATGATCTGTCATTTGAAGAAAATGAAGTTGAATACAAATTCCTCAAGGCAGTCATTGAAGGCGGAGTTGAGAACAGGCCTGACAATATCCTCATCTACGCCACTTCGAACAGAAGGCATCTCGTCAAGGAGACCTGGAAAGACAGGAATGACATGGAATTCAACGGTGATGTCCACCAGAGCGAGACCATGGCTGAAAAACTGTCACTGGCGAGCAGGTTCGGTGTCATGATAAGATATGACAATCCAAACAAGCAGGAGTTTAATGACATAGTCAAAGCCCTTGCCGCGAGGGCAGGCATCGAAATGGATGAGCAACAGCTCATGACCGAAGCAAATAAATGGCAGGTCCGCCACGGAGATTTCTCCGGAAGGACTGCCCAGCAGTTCATAAATTATATAGCAGGGAAATAAGATTCAGAAAGGTTAAAAGATATGTATTCCTACGAGACACTTTACAATGCAGATCCCGACGTCGCGCTTGCCATAAAGGGTGAGATCGACCGCCAGCACTCACATCTGGAACTGATCGCATCCGAGAACTTTGTAAGCAAAGCTGTCATGGCAGCGCTCGGAAGCCAGTTCACCAATAAATATGCGGAGGGATATCCCGGAAAGCGCTACTATGGCGGATGCCAGTACGTTGATATAGTTGAGAATCTCGCCATTGACCGCGCCAAAAAACTCTTTAACTGTGAATATGTAAACGTCCAGCCCCACGCCGGAAGCCAGGCTAATACCGCAGTCCTTCTGGCTGCGCTCAAACCCGGGGACATGATGATGGGCATGGATCTTAACCATGGCGGACACTTAAGCCACGGCGCAAGCGCAAATATCTCAGGCATTCTCTATAATGTATGCTCATATGGTGTAGGCGAAGACGGCTTTATCGACTATGACGAGGTCCTGAAGATCGCCAAGGAAAACAGGCCCAAGGTCATTGTTGCCGGCGCAAGCGCTTACCCCAGGGCCATCGACTTCAAGAAATTCAGGGATATCGCTGACGAAGTCGGCGCCTACCTGCTCGCGGACATTGCCCACATTTCAGGTCTGGTAGTTGCCGGTGAGCACATGAGTCCTATCCCTTACGCGCATGTTACTACCAGCACGACACATAAGACTCTCCGCGGACCCAGAGGCGGAATGATCATGTCCAGCCAGGCTGTTGCAGATGAGCTCAAGATCAACAAAGCCATCTTCCCCGGCCTTCAGGGCGGCCCGCTTGTCCATGTGATCGCAGCTAAAGCCGTCGCTTACGGAGAGGCTCTTCAGCCGGAATTCAAGGAATATGCAAGGCAGATCGTAAAGAACGCCGCTGCGCTGGCGGATGCGATGATCGACCGCGGCTTTACCCTCTTCTCAGGCGGAACCGATAACCACCTTATCCTTGTTGACCTCAGACCTATCGGAGTCACCGGAAAAGAAGCAGAAGAAAGCCTGGATGTTGCGCACATCACCTGCAACAAGAACGCTATTCCTTTTGACACCACATCAAAGAGCGTCACCGGGGGTATCCGGCTGGGCACTGCTGCTCTTACCACGCGCGGCATGAATGAAAAAGACATGGAAACCATCGCTGAAGCCATCAGGCTTGTTCTTATCGAAAAGACTCCGGCCGCTGTTGCGAAAGCAACTGAAATGGTTAACGAACTTACGGAAGCACATCCGTTATACAGAGACTGATAACAAAAGGACCCTATCATGAATAAATACAGAGACTTTGACAACTATCTTAAAGAATACCCTTCGCAGGACGGCTATTTTGGAAAATACGGCGGAAACTATCTGGACGATCCGGAGCTGATCAACGCATTTAATGAGTATGCCGAGGCTTATCATACCATCGCGCAGTCTGCCCAGTTCATCAATGAACTCAGACGCATCAGAAAAGATTTTCAGGGACGTCCCACACCCGTTTATCACTGCCAGAATCTTTCCAATCTGCTGGGAAGGACTCAGATCTACCTGAAGAGGGAGGATCTGAACCACACAGGAGCACATAAGCTTAACCACTGTATGGGTGAAGGCCTGCTCGCTAAGTTCATGGGCAAGAAAAAGCTCATCGCTGAAACCGGTGCCGGTCAGCACGGTGTGGCTCTTGCCACTGCTGCGGCTTACTTTGGCCTGGAATGCGACATCTACATGGGCGAAGTTGACATTGCAAAGCAGGCACCGAATGTAACAAGGATGAAAATGCTCGGGGCAAGGGTAATTCCTGTAACTTTCGGACTTAAGACGCTGAAAGAGGCTGTCGATGCTGCTTTCATGGCCTACTCAAAAGAGTATCATGACGCAGTTTACTGCATAGGTACTGCTGCCGGACCTCATCCCTTCCCTCTCATGGTCAGGGATTTCCAGTACGTCATCGGCGAAGAAGCAAGAGCCCAGTTCCTTGACCAGACCGGTCATCTGCCTGACCAGGTTATCGCCTGTGTCGGCGGCGGCTCAAATGCGATCGGCATGTTCACCCCTTTCCTTGCAGATCCTGTAGAGCTTATAGGAGTGGAACCTCTTGGCCGCGGATCCAAACTCGGTGATCATGCCGCATCCATCACATACGGAAGCGAAGGCATAATGCATGGATTCAACAGCATCATGCTTGCAGATGAGAACGGCGATCCCGCTCCTGTATATTCCAATGCAAGCGGTCTCGATTATCCTGCTGCCGGACCGGAACATGCTCTTCTTCACGACATGAACAGGGTCAGATATACAACTGTAGATGATGAAGAGGCAATCGAGGCATTGTTCCTTCTTTCACGTAATGAAGGCATAATCCCCGCAATAGAAAGCTCTCATGCCCTGGCATATGCCATAAGGGTTGCCCGCACAGGGATGACAGGTTCTCTTCTCGTCAACCTGTCCGGACGCGGAGACAAGGACCTTGATTTCGTAGTCGAACACTACGGATACGGACCTGAATTTCTTGAGAAGATGAAAGAGCGCAGAAAATGATCATCTGATCTTCAGACAAAGAAAACGGACTGTTTTAGCAGTCCGTTTTTGCATTTCTGACATATCAGTATCCCATTATCCTTGATGCCAGCACCGGATAATTCCGCGGGTCTCCGGGAATGGCTGATTTATAACCGTACCATTCATATTTATGTGCCGGATACCAGCTTTCGGTCTGCCTAGCCAAAGACTCTCCGAAGAAGAACAACGGATTTATCTGAATGAATCCGGAAGTTGACGGTCCATAATACGAAGGCATTTCCGAGAGGTCTTCCTCATATTCAGCTCCAACCCAGTATAGGACTGAAAAGTGTATGTGCAGACCGGTTGTTACTCCGGTCAGTCCGACTTTTCCTATTACATCTCCGGCATTTACATAGTCCCCGACTTTAACTTTTACAGAATTGCTCTGCAGCTCATGATATTCATAAATGAGGCCGTTTCCGATGTACACGGCTACCGCTTCGCCGGGATGGCTTCCATATGATCCGTTATTTTCATAGCTCTGGTGGTTAACATATACGACAGTTCCTGAAGCAACCGCAAGAAGCTCCTGGCCTGCTTTATTGCAGATCAGATCAACTCCCAGATGTCCTGTTGAGGGATTTGTCCAGCTGTGAACATCACAGTAACATGCATGCACACATTCGATCTCATATTTGTTTTCGGCGGTTCCAAAGTGTATGTTTCCATCTCTTGCCAAAGGGGAGAAAACGGTGCCGAAATAAAACTTCTCCGCAGGGGATGTCACTAATCCTCCGCTTACATTGTAAATGATCCCGTTTGATGAAACGGTTCCTGTATACCCGCTGTCAAGTTTTCCGTTATTTATATACCAGCTTCCGGTATCATCTGATGCTACACCGGTATAGCTGAAATCCACTTTACCGCTCCTGATGAACCACCAGCCGTTTTTGTTTTTGGCCAGACCATCAAACGAAAAGTCCACTTTGCCTTTTCTTATGTACCACCAGCCATTTTCATTTTCTTCTACAGAGTTGCAATTGAAATCGACTTTTCCGTTTACTATGCGCCACCAGCCATTTTTATTAGGTTTGATGCCTGTGTATCCAAACTGTACTTTTCCGCCGCTGATATACCACCAGCCATATTCGTTCTGCTCTACAGACTCACAGCTGAAATCGACCACGCCATTTACTATGCGCCACCAGCCGTTACGGTTGTCCTTAATGCCGGTATATCCTGTCTGGACTTTGCCTCCGCTGGCGTAATACCAATTTCCATCTCTGCCGTTAACGACTCCATTTTCAGAAAAAGTAACTTTGCCGTTTGTAATGAGCCAGGTGCCATATGAGTTGGAGGCTGCGCCATTATAGCCAAACTGGACTTTGCCTCCGCTGCAGTACCACCAGCCGTTTTCATTATGTTCAACAGAGTTGCAGTCAAAATCCACCTTGCCGTTTACAATACGCCACCAGCCATTACTGTTCGGTTTTATGCCTGTATAGCCAAACTGAACCTTTCCGCCTTTGATATACCACCAGCCATATTCGTTCTGTTCTACGGATTCGCAGGTGAAATCGACTTTTCCGTTTACTATGCGCCACCAGCCGTTGCTGTTATGTTTGATCCCGGTATAGCTGTACTGTATGTCATTTCCGATGACATAGTACCAGCCGCCGTTTCTGTAAACTACATCTTCCTTGATTCCGCAGACAGAACAAACATTACTTGAAAAATGATGGCCTGTAGCCGGAATGGATTCTGTATAACTATCCTGGCAGATTTCACAAGTGAAAGTCCTGACCCCTTCCTTAGTGCACTCAGGTTCTGTCGTGACCATTGACTTGTAAAAATGCCCTGTCGGGGCAATATAGCCTTCACCCCCGGCTGCTTTCCAAGTCTCTATGTCCGGGATCTCCGTTCCGTTTTCATCGCTGAAGAACAGACCACATCCCTCACAGAAAAAATGGTCTTTATATCCGGGCTCGGTACATGTAGGGGCCAATCCGCTTACCGAAACAATTTCATGAACATGCTCCGTCTCTTCAGAGGTGGTTTCTTCCTGTACAGCCTCTCCGTCAACCGGTGGAGCATCATCTGCATAAACCG
Organism: Lachnospiraceae bacterium; assembly: GCA_015057955.1. GTDB lineage: Bacteria > Bacillota > Clostridia > Lachnospirales > Lachnospiraceae > RGIG5612. The sequence continues at coordinate 48,604 of SVDE01000002.1, forward strand.
CTGTTATCGGCAGCAGTAACAATACTAATACGAAAATACCAAAAAACACTTTTGATCTTTTCATTACTACAGTTCCTTTTCTATAGTTTTACCAGCAAAGAACCTCATGTCCGGTCTCTGTCACAAGGACCTGAACCTCCCACTGGGCTGAAGGAAGACCGTCTTTTGTATAGATGGTCCATCCGTTTTTCTCATCTGTATAGAACTCATGGGTTCCCATGTTTACCATCGGTTCTATCGTGAAGACCATGCCGGGTACCATGAGCATTTCTGTGCCCGGTTCTGATACATGGCTTACCCAGGGCTCTTCATGAAACGCCTTGCCGCAGCCATGTCCGCCGATGTCCCTGACCACTGAATAACCGTTAGCGATCGCATGCTGATTGACGGCATTTCCCATGTCTCCAAGGAAATGCCAGGGTATCACCTGCTCAAGCCCCTTCTCCAGACATTCCTTTGTTACTTCAACAAGCCGTCTGTTCTCAGGGCTGACATTCCCTATGCAGAACATCCTTGATGAATCAGAAAAATATCCGTTCAGGATAGTGGAGCAGTCAATATTGATTATGTCGCCGTCTTTAAGGATCACATCAGCACTCGGGATACCATGGCACACAACATTATTGATCGAAGTACAGACGCTCTTTGGATATCCTTCATAGTTGAGATCGGCAGGGATTCCTCCCATTCCATATGTGATCTCATTGACTATATTATCAATCTCCAATGTGGACATCCCTTCATGGATCTGTTTTGCGACCTCATCCAGAACTGCCATGTTGATCTTCGCGCTTGCTTTGATCCCCGCGATATCTTCAGGAGTCTTAAGAAGATCGTGCCCGGGAACCTCATGTCCCTCCCAGGCGAAATGCCTGATCCTGTCATCAAATGCTTCATGACACTTTTTATACTTCAGCCCGCTGCCGCACCAGCACGGATCATTTCTGCCTACTTTATGAAATACCATATCTTATCACGTTTCCCCTATCATCTATATTAGAGCCTGATCACATTCTTAATGTGGTCTGCTACTGCCCTTCCAAGTTTCCTATGCTCTTCCGGATCCATGTGGATCCCGTCTTTTTCGCTTGTTTTTGCATACTCCGCTGCATTCAGGAATAAGCAGCCATACATGTCAGCGATCTTTTTATACCATTCAGCAAGTCCTGCTGATTTCTTAATGCTGCTTTCATATCCGAAGCTCTCACCCAGCCAGGAATCCTTAATGGCTTCTGAAATTACGGGCGGTGACATCAGAAGGACCTTAAACCTGTCGTTGCACCTGAAGCGGTTGAAGGCAAGTACCTTCTCGATAAACTCCCTCATCTCGCCTGCTATTTCAAAAGCGGGGTAGCCGAACTTGCATTTACAATCATTTGTCCCCAGCATTATTATCAGAAGATCAAAAGGATCGTGGCTTTCCATGCATGGCAGGATGTATTTGATCCCGTTCTTTTCACCTTCTGCAGGATCATCTGTCGCTATTGTCCTGCCGCACTGGCCTTCCTCTATGATCTGGTATCCGTCTCCCAGCTCATGCTGAAGGACCATTGGCCATCTGTCTTCTTCACCAAACCTTGCTATGTCTGTCGGATCTGCTCCCCAGGTAAGGGAATCACCGAAGCACAATATCCTTTTCTTCATTACTTTAGCCCTCTCGATGGATCATTAGAGTTACATTATATTATACTTTATTTTCCGCCTTTGTTCCATAATATAAAAACACCGGCCGTTTTGTGATGGTAAACGACCGGTGCTCCCATAAAGAAAATACATCGCACTATGTATTTTGCGGGCTGTCCTTAGCAGGTTTTTCCCAGATGTTTGTTCCTGTGGCGCCTGCTGTCACCATAAAAGAGGCCTTCATCATACCATGATGCCTGTATCTTGTCTAACATTTCCGCAAACTGTTCCTTTTCTGTCTCTGAAAGAGCCGCAAACAGTTTCTTTGTTTTTTCAGCCTTCTCCGCGTTAAGCTGCTCTGCGCGTTTTTTTCCGTCCTCAGTTATCTCAACAATGAGACTTTTTGCGTTTGCAGGATCCGCAGTCCTCTTAATAAGGCCATGGTCTTCCATCTTGGTAAGAAGTTCACTGGCTGAAGATGAAGTGATCTCAACCTCTTCCTGAAGATCTCTCTGGCTCACTGCTCCCTTTTCTGCAAGGATATTAAGGATCCTGGTCTGTCCGTGATGGCCGAATTCCTGTCTCTTTAAGATCTTATTGAACCTTCTGAAACCTGCAAAGATCCTCTCTTCATTTGATCTGTATTCCTTCTTCATGTTATCCTCCAAATAAGAATTTGCTCGGTACCGAGCATCTGCTGAAAATATACCATCATTCGCATGCTTTTGCAAGGTACCAAGCAATATTTTCAGGATAATCTTTTCCTCTGTGGGTAGTCATCCTAACGGCAGTCTGATATCATCATATAAAAGGAGGAAACAGAAATGGCACTTGTACATCTGGATTTTGAGAGTCAGTACTGCGTATTTAACCAGGATGTTTATATCATTCTTCCTGACCGTCCCCGCAAAACTGACGCGGCTGAATTTTATTCAAGCGGAAAAAAGTATAAGGTACTCTGGTTGCTGCACGGCACATTTGGCGGATATAGTGATTGGATACGCAAATCAAATATTGAGACATACGCATGCGAGCATGATCTCATCGTTGTCATGCCCGGCGTCATGAACAGTGACTATGAGTCGTGGGATAATCTTGCAAACGGTTATGACGCGCGCAGGTACATTATTGATGAGCTTATGCCCATGGTGCATAACTGGTTTCCTGCATCCGACAGACGTGAAGATAATTTTATAGCCGGCCTGTCCATGGGAGGAAGCGGAGCCTTAAAGCTCGCGCTTGCTTACCCTGAAAAATTTGCTGCCTGCGCATCCCTGTCATCAGCTCCCTGGTATTACGATGAAAGAAAAGAAGAGCTTAAACAGATCTTTTCCATGAACAGGAGCGATCTTCTAAACGCAGAAGATGAGGGTACCAGAAAAAATTTAAGGATCTATAATCAGATGCACAGATACGACAGTGTTGAAGAATTTCTGGATTCGCCCTCCAATAACGGCAGGACACTAGACCGGATGGCGGATGACCCGCTTCTTCCGAGACTTTTCTTCTCGATTGGAACGGAAGACATGGGATTTGACAGATGGGAGAAGTTCCGTCTTCATGCGGAAGAGATCGGGCTTAAAGCCGAGTTCCACACAGGACCGGGTGTACATGAATGGCGTGTGTGGGAAAGGGACATTCAGTTAGCGTTCAAATTCTTCGGCCTGGATGGTGACATAAAGGGCAATCTGTTCTGATCCATGCCTATTTGACGTAAAAAAGGACCTTGCTGACTTATGCCAGCAAGGTCCCTGTTGTTTCAGGCCTCTACTTCTTCGACAACAACGTCGGGATTGTTATAGAGCTTATCTTTATAATGATGTTCTTCCTCAAGCATCATGTCTTTGACTTTCATAAGTCTTATCTGGCTGCTTCGTTCGTTCTCATCCAGCTTCATCATGATATACTTGATCGTTTCCTGTGTCTGAGGGATCATCACGTGCTCCAGCGCATTAACGCGGCGCCTTGTCTTTTCGATCTCGGATGCCATGAGCTGACAGGATTTCTCAACCTCTGCAAGTCTCAGCATATCCTGGAAGACCGACGAAAGACTCTCAACCGCAAGGTCCAGATCTGCGGAAGTAAAGGCAAAGCCGTATGAATAGATGTCATTTGCGTCAGCAGTCTTGGTACGGTATTCAAATACCGGTACTTCAACGCTCATGACATTCCTTATGCCGGCATCAAGAGTAACACTCTGACGCGGAGCGATAAATGCGGCATTGACTTCCTCATCTTCCATGCCCGCTCTTGCAAGGACAAAGTCCTTGTTTGCTTTTGCGATACCTGCCTCGACTTTTTCCCTGAGAGTTCTGTTCTCACGGATCAGGTCAAGGAACTGGCGCATGAGCTCATCACGTTTATCCTTCAGTAATTTATGTCCCTTAATAGCGGTCGCCAGCTTCTTTTTCTGCTTGGCGAGCTCCATACGGGTCGGATTAACCTGTTTCCTGGTAGCCATGGTCTATCTCCTATGCGTCATAGTACTTATCAAGGAATTCGTCTTTAATTCTCTTAAGCTCTGCTCTCGGAAGGATCCTCAGCAGATCCCAGCCGATATCGAGAGTCTCCTCGATATCCCTGTTGACATAGTTGCCCTGAGATACATAAACCTTTTCAAATTCATCAGAGAACTTAGCATACAGCTTATCCATTTCTGTAAGAGCTGCCTCACCAAGGACTATCATGAGTTCCTTAGCTTCTTTTCCACGGGCATATGCCGCAAAGAGCTGGTTCATGGTGTTCGCATGGTCAGCACGTGTCCTGCCCTCACCGATACCTTTGTCTTTCAGACGTGAAAGAGAAGGAAGCACATCGATAGGAGGAACGATACCCTGTCTGTAAAGCTCACGGCTCAGTATGACCTGGCCCTCAGTGATGTATCCTGTAAGGTCAGGGATAGGATGAGTCTTGTCATCTTCAGGCATTGTAAGGATCGGGATCATTGTGATGGATCCTTCCTTGCCCCTCTGACGTCCGGCCCTCTCGTACATGGTCGCAAGGTCTGTATACATGTATCCGGGATATCCACGACGTCCGGGAACTTCCTTACGTGCTGCTGATATCTCACGAAGTGAATCCGCGTAGTTAGTAATGTCAGTAAGGATGACCAGAACGTGCATGTTCTTTTCGAATGCAAGATACTCTGCTGCGGTAAGCGCCATCTTAGGTGTAGCAACACGCTCTACAGCCGGGTCGTTCGCAAGGTTTACGAACATGACTGTTCTGTCGATGGATCCTGAATCCGTAAATGACTTTGTGAAGAAGTTTGCTTCCTCGAATGTGATACCCATTGCGGCGAAAACAACCGCGAACTGCTCATCTGTTCCGCGGACTTTTGCCTGCCTTGCAATCTGGGCTGCAAGCTCGGCATGCGGAAGTCCTGACATTGAGAATATCGGAAGCTTCTGTCCACGTACCAGTGTGTTCAGTCCGTCGATAGCCGAAACACCGGTCTGGATGAACTCGTTCGGATAGCTTCTTGCGGCAGGGTTCATCGGAAGACCGTCAACATCCATCCTCTTTTCAGGCAGGATCTCCGGGCCGCCGTCGATGGGACGTCCAAGTCCGTCAAATACACGTCCGAGCATGTCTTCTGAAACACCAAGCTCCATTGAACGTCCGAGGAATCTTACCTTGCTGTCCTTGGGGTTGATACCTGTCGAAGACTCGAACAGCTGTACAAGGGCATTGCTGCCGTCTATCTCGAGTACTTTACATCTTCTTTTCTCGCCATTTGCAAGTTCAATCTCGCCCAGTTCGTTGTAAACAACACCTTCAACGCCCTGAACGAGCATCAGAGGACCTGCTATTTCCTGTATTGTCCTATACTCTTTTGGCATAACTTAATCCTCCACTTCCAGTTTAGAAACCTCAGCCTTGAGTTCGGCAAGGATCTTCTCGTATTCATCAACGATCTGATCCTGAGGAGTATATTTAAAACGTCCGATCTTCTCTCTGACAGCCAGATTGACGATGGGCTCAATTCCAACGCCTCTGTTCAGGGCTTCCTGAGCCTCATCATAGTAGCTGAGGATGAGCAGCATCATGAGGAACTGCTTCTCAAGAGATGTGTAGGTATCGATCTCATGGAATGAATCCTGATGCAGGAAGTCCTCACGGATAGAACGGGCTGCCTCCATCTTAAGTCTGTCTGGAGCTGAAAGAGCATCCATACCGACAAGCTGTACGATCTCTTCAAGAGCTGCCTCATCTGAAAGCAGTCTTACTATACGGGCTCTGCATTCCATCCAAGGTCCGCCGGCTGCCTCATCAAACCAGTCACCCATTCCGTCAACATACAGAGAGTAACTTGTAAGCCAGTTGATCGCAGGGAAATGTCTCTTATATGCAAGGTTAGAATCCAGTCCCCAGAACACCTTTACGATACGGAGTGTAGCCTGTGATACCGGCTCTGAAATATCACCGCCGGCAGGAGAAACAGCTCCGATAACTGAAAGAGCTCCTTCTCTGGGCTTGGATCCGTTTGAAATGACACGGCCTGCGCGCTCATAGAACTGCGCAAGACGGGAACCAAGGTATGCGGGATATCCTTCCTCACCGGGCATCTCCTCAAGTCGTCCTGACATTTCACGGAGAGCTTCTGCCCAACGGGATGTTGAGTCTGCCATAAGAGCTACTGAATATCCCATGTCTCTGAAGTACTCAGCGATCGTGATTCCGACATAGATAGATGCTTCACGTGCAGCAACAGGCATATCTGATGTATTGGCAATGAGCACTGTCCTCTCCATCAGTGAGAATCCGGACTTGGGATCCTTAAGTTCAGGGAACTCATTCAGAACGTCCGTCATCTCATTTCCACGCTCGCCGCATCCGATGTAGACAACTATGTCTGCCTCGGACCATTTTGCAAGCTGATGCTGTGTGACAGTCTTTCCTGAACCGAACGGTCCCGGAATTGCTGCAGTTCCGCCTTTTGCGATCGGGAAGAGAGTATCGATAACTCGCTGTCCTGTTATAAGGGGCATTGTAGGAGAAAGTTTTTCCTTATAAGGACGGCCCTGACGAACCGGCCATTTCTGCATCATCTTGACCTCAACCTGTTCACCGTCTTCTTTCTCAATGATGCATACGGTATCCTCAATGGTATACTCGCCCGAATTGATCTTTGCGACCTTTCCCTTGATTCCATTGGGGACCATTATCCTCTGCTCAACAACAGCGGTCTCCTTAACTGTACCGATGATGTCTCCGCCTTCAACTTCCTCGCCTTCCTCTACTGAAGGAACAAATATCCAGGTCTTCTCCCTGCTAAGTGCCGGAACCTCAACACCACGCTTCAGGTTGTTTCCGGTCTGTTCCATGATCTTTACCAGAGGTCTTTGAATACCATCAAAAATACTTCCGATAAGTCCCGGTCCGAGTTCAACGCTAAGAGGTGCATCTGTGGATTCAACCGGCTCACCCGGCCCAAGTCCGGATGTTTCCTCGTAAACCTGGATTGAAGCCTCGTCACCGTGGATCTCGATGATCTCACCAATAAGTCTCTGCTCGCTGACACGCACAACGTCATACATATTGGCGTCTCTCATGCCAGAAGCTACGACCAACGGTCCGGCAACCTTCTTTATTGTACCTGTGCTCATAGTCTGTACCAAGCCTTTCTATGTTACTTTACGTATTAGTCATTACCGAAAATATCAGATCCTACCGCCTGGATCACCAGCTTCTGGAGATTCTCCATTGCGGCTCCGTTTCTTTCGGCGACCCCGGGTATGGGAATGATCGCCGGAAGTCTCTGATCATTGTATTTCGCCACTTCATCACTGATCTTTGCCATCAGGTCCTCAGTGATGTAGATTATCGCGTAATCTTTTGCCGCGAGAGTTTTCAGGGTTCTCTCGCCGCTCTCGATATCATCTACGGGAAATGTCTCCATTCCGAGGGTCGCGAAACCGTAGATGGAATCTCGGTCGCCCAGGATTGCTATCTTATACATAACTCACCCTTAACCTTTCCCGTATCTTCTCATCAGGGAGATCATTCGTCTTTCCGGAAAGGATTATCCGGACTGATTTGATCTCGTTCTCCTTTGCAAGCATGTACGCTGCAAGGGGAGAGATGGTAAATGCGTTGTATTTCTGAGGCTGAATAAGCTTCATCATCCTGTCATCACACCATTTGTCAAACGCGACAGGGCTCTTCTGTATCTCCGGCACCGCGTCAAAATATGCGGTGGTGCCCAGATACTCATAAATGGAATCCAGACCGCTGCATGCTGCGGATATGAGTCTTGGTACGCTTATGCTGTCGCATTCCACCAGTGCCCTCTGAAGGAAATCAGCGTCTTTTCCCATCCTGCAGGCTCTTATCGCGATGTTGATGTCAGCGCTTGCGCATTTGAGTTCAACATATTCCTGAAGAAGGGTATTTCCGCTTTCTTTCGCGAGTCGCGCCATCTCAAGCAGCGCTGCCCTGTCTATGATGCAGTCACATGTCTGTGAATCTCCGGTATGGAAAAGGATGTCCCTTGCTTCCTGTGCCGCCTTCATCATCGGAAAAGAAAGGATTGAAAAATCATTATCCGCGGCGCATTTTTTGATCGTCTCTAACGGGATGACTCCGTCATCCAGATAGATATTCGGAACGTCCTTCTGGACATATGACTCTTTTATCGCAGCCTTCAGGTTGTGATAATCTCTCCTGTATCTGAAAATATCGAAGTAATGCATCTGGTTTTCATCACACAGGCTCCTTATCAGTGCCCAGCAGCGCTCCTTCTCCTCTTTGAGGAGTTCGGAAGGAGTGTTGTTAGCTGTTGGTCCCCAGCCTTTGTCAAGGAGTGTCTGTATGCACTCATCTGCACTGTTACATTGCATCAGATTCTCCAGATCCTGATCAGAAAGCAGCGTATTTTCTTTAGCGCGGATCTGTGCGACCGCCGAGGTAAACAGCTCGTCCGGGAGGAGTTCGTCATCCAGGAGAGTGTCGTTCAGGAACTCTTTGTCCATTTACCTGCTCCTTTCTTAAATCTAATCAAAAAGTATCTGGCTGATCTTATCCTGCAATTCTTCCTTTGAGCTCTCTGCAAGAGCGTCAAGGGAACAGTTTTCTTCGATATCGCCATAGTCCAGTACAAAGCCGCCGTTTATCCTGACTGCTTCATCTGAAAGAGTCAGCGTAGCCCTTCCGGCGAGAACCTCATTGATCCTTGCCTCGAATCCCTTGGGTATCCTCTCAAGGTCTTCTGCTGAGAAACGGATCTTTCCGTCTCTTGCCGGGGCATACTTATCAACCATCTTGAGGATGGTCTCAAAATACGCCGCATCGGGCATTGCCTGTATCTTGTCAAGAGCCGCTGCGATTGTGCGGTCTATCTCCCACTGTTTTGCCTGAAGGAGATAACGCTTGAGATTCTGGTCAGCTCTGGATTCGATCCTCTTTCTGACGCCTTTGGCATCTGCCTCACCCTGCTTTGTAATGGCAGCAGCGTTTTCCTCGGCATTTGCCTTTCCTGATGCGATTATGTTCTCAGCATCGGCTTTGGCTTTTTCCAGCATGTCGGTAGCAGTCTTAGTGGCGGTTGATTCGATATGATTGATTATGTTCTCAAGTCCACTCATTTTTTATGCTCCTTAGAATGCTAAGTTTCCTACTCCTGTGATCGCAAGGATTGATACAAGAAGTGCAAGGATCGCGTATGTCTCAACCATGATAGGGAAGATCATGGCTTTACCAAACTGATCCGGCTTCTTTGCGACAACGCCAACTGATGCTGCGGAAGCTTTTCCCTGAGCGATGGCTGAGAAGTATCCTGCAATACCGATGGGAAGGCAAGCGCAAAGATAAGCAAGTCCCTTTGCGATCGAAAGAGCAGACGCACCTGATCCGAGAAGTCCTGTATTTGACAGAACGATGAATCCTATGATAAGTCCGTAAATACCCTGTGTACCCGGAAGAAGCTGAAGTACCATGACTTTACCAAACTTGGTAGGGTCTTCTGCAACTACCCCTGCAGCAGCCTCACCTGCCACACCAACGCCTCGTGCAGATCCCGCGCCTGCAAGACCTACTGCCAATGCCGCACCAAGAAGTGCAAAGATTGCGCCCATGTTTTCTGTTAAAAATTCGATCATTGTTCTGTCTCCTTAAATTTATAGAATTTTGTTTTTATGCTGTATGGTTCAAACGGCCTGCTGCCTCCCTCGTAGAATCTTCCGAAGAACTCCACGTACTGCAGACGGTTTGTATGAACGTATGCACCAAGTGTATTAATACCTATATTGATAAGGTTGATTATTATGAAAACGATTATGTAAACTATAACCTTCACAACTCCGGAACCGAACATGGTTCCTATCATGTTCGCGACCGAGCTGATAACGCCTGTGGCAAGTCCCAGGGCAAGAAGCCTTGAATAGGACAGGAGGTCTGACAGGTATCCGGTAATGCCGTAAACTGCATATACACCCTTGAGCAGCCTCTTTAACGGATTCTTTGATGACCGGCCTGCGAATATTATCAGCACGATGCAACCGACCCCTGCGGCATACAGTCCTATGTCTCCAACCTTTGCAGGGATGATCGGTGACCTTCCGTCAAAGAGGATGTTCATGATCATCTGCATTGAAAGAGCCTTGAGTATAAGTCCGATCAGCACCACATACCAGGTTATCACATCAAACAGGAATCCCTGCAGGTCTTTCTGTTTGAGGAACTGGTAAGCGGCAACTCCCATTCCCGTGAATATGTGCAGAAGTCCGAATCCGAGGGCAAGTGTCAGTACCGTCATAGGATGTGACTGCATGTCAAGCCATACCGGCTTAACGATCAGCGCCTTCCCGAAGAACTCTCCAGACACGACTGTTATCATGTCTCCGAAATAACTTCCGAACATCACGCCCCAGAACATCGCAGAAATTCCGCCGAACATGAAGAGCTTTACATTTCTCTTAAGCCCGATCTCCATGTTCTTATTCGTGAGCAGCAGTATGAGTGCTCCGAGGAAAATAAGAAGTCCTATCGCCGCGTCCGAAAGCATGAAGCCGAAGAACACAAAGTAGAACAGTGAGATCAGGAATGAAGGATCAACCTCTGTTTTTGTCGGAAGAGCGTAAGATTCGACCACGCCCTGAACGCTTTCGGAAAATGCGTTGTTGGAAAGAAGTACCGGTACGTCCTCATCCTCAGCAGGATCCTCTGTTTCTATTGATACATCATATTTGCCAAGGGCTTTTTCAAGCTTAGGCAGATACTTTTCAGGAGTATATCCTGTAAGTACGAATGCATGCTCAGACTGGGGGAGGGAATTGATGACCGAATACTTCTCCTCCCTTATGCACAGATAATCCCTCATGAACTTGATCTGAGGTTTCTTATCGTCGCATGCAAGTATCTTCTGTGTTAATGTCTCGATATCCTTCTCGCACTCCGCGATCCTTGCCTGGAGTCTTTCCTTTTCCTCGACAGGAGGAAGAGAAGTGTTTACTGAAGGATAGGCAAATCCCATTGCCCTCAGGGCAGAAGTAACATCAGCGGTATCATCTTTGCCGCAGACCGCCATGATACAGGTCTGTTCCTTGTTCTTGCTGATAATGTCTATGCTGACCTCGGCAGAAGTATTCTCCGCAATGCCGGTATAGATCTCATCAAGCCCCATTTCCTTAGGCAGTGCTCCGATGAATGCGGAAGTCTGAGCAGTACCCCTGAAATCCAGGCTGATGTCAAGAGCCTTCCACGGCTCGAGCATCTCTATCTGCTGTGTGCATTTAAGGATCTCCGCCTTCTTTTCCGCGATCTCTTTGTTGTTTTTAAGTATGCTTGTGACAGCACCCTGCACATCCAGGTATTCTTTCTTGAAGTTGTCGTATTTTTCAATGTCGACAACATCACGACCCTTGAACGACGAAAGCAGCCCGCCGGTCTTCTCTCCGTCGAGCTCTGTCAGGATCTCTATTGCGCTCTCGGCATCATGGATGCCGCGTTCGAACTCTGCTGCCGAGATCGGCATCCGGTTCTTTCTGAACACATCGTCTTCTTCGATGAAGTTTCTGACTTCTATCGTTCCCAAACGCTGAAGCGCTTCCAGGATGGCTTTTCTGTCGCTTTTCAATCCGCATATTACAATGCGTTTCATGGCTAATGAAGCCACTTTCATCCCTCCTTACGTCAGCCGGTTATCTCCGATATGATCAGATCGATCGCTCTCGCGCGCTTTTCTTCAAAGCCTTCCTGCTGCTGGGCGATCACTGCCACAGCTCTTCTTCTGACTGCCTCCATAGCATCATCCTCACCGGACGAAGCATCCTCAACAGCAGCCTTGGCTCTGGCTCTTGCGTCTGAAACAAGCTTATTCTCGTATTCCCTGACCTCTTCCCTGGCTTTTTCAACAATGGCCTTGGACTGGGCTTCGGCATCCTTGATTATCTGCTGAGCTTTTGTTTCAGCCTCTTTAATGCTGTTTATGGTTTCCCGCGCCATTTCCGCCTCCGTTAATAAATGCTGGTCTCCCAAAATAAAACTTACCAACTATGCTATCATTTTTTTTGGTACTACACAATAAAAATATCGAAAAAAATACATCAATTTTATTGTATTTTTTACAAAAAGCCTTCACAGACTCAGTTCTACCCTGCGGCCTGTCGGCTCATAAGGAATATACTTTACTCCGGCAGCATCAAGCATTCTTTTTGATGCGATCACGCCGGGTGTCCCGTCATATTTATCACATGCGTAGATTATCTTTTTTATGCCGGCCTGTATGACCGCCTTTGCGCACTCGTTGCAGGGGAACAGGGTAACATAAAGTGTTGTTCCCTCAAGGCTGCCTCCGCGGTAATTGAGTATCGCGTTCAGCTCGCTGTGAGTGGAATAAAAATACTTGCTGTGATCGGGAGTGTCATCCGTTTTTTCCCAAGGGAAATCATCATCTGAGCATCCTATCGGGAGTCCGTTGTATCCCATTGAGAGGATCTTATTATCCGGACTTACTATGCATGCTCCGACCTGTGTTGACGGGTCCTTGGATCTGAGCGCGGAAAGCTGCGCAACTCCCATGAAATACTCATCCCATGAAATATAGTCGGTTCTCTTACTGCTCAAGTTTCGATATCCTCCTTATGTGATTTACTCCCTCTGAAAACGGAGTGTCCATGAAAATGTCAAGAAGCTTTATTGCCTTGTCATTATCTATGACCCTTGCCCCGAGGCAGAGGATGTTTGCGTCATTGTGTTCCCTGGTCGCCTGGGCTGAGAATTCATCGCTGAGTACTGCTGCCCTTATGCCCTTAACTTTATTCGCGGCGATCGACATTCCGATACCTGTTCCGCAGACCAGTATCCCTCTTTCAGCCTCGCCGTCCGCAACAGCTTTTGCAACAGCCTTTGCAAAATCAGGATAGTCACATGATTCGGTGCTGTAGGTTCCGAAATCCTTTACGTCATATCCTCTTTCCTTAAGATGCTCCGCCAGAACGAGTTTCATCTCATATCCGGCATGGTCACTTCCCATAGCTATCATGTCATTATCTCCTCATCTTTAAATTTTTGTATCAGATGCTCCATTAGACGGTCTACCGTCTCGCATACCGCTTCATATTTTTCTTCGCTCTCTCCGAGCGGGATCTTCACGTCCCCTGTCTCTCCGACATACTCTTTCAGGATAAAAATATTGGAAAAACCGCTGTGTGCGGCAAATGCCCGCTTCTGGCTCGCACTGTCCAGCGCAAGTATCAGAACATTTGCAGCAAAGTCCCCGTCTGACAAGGCCGCTGCCTGATGCTCGCGGATGTCAACTCCGTATTTAAGGCCTATCATGGCGATCCTGCTGTTCACGGGTTCGGGAAACAGTACGACAGTTCCTCTCGACTGGGCTCTTATGCGCCCGGATTGCTCCTTCGCTTTCTTCCTGAAGAGCGCAGCAGCAAGAGGTCCAAGTCCTGTATTATCTTCATCAACAAAAATAATCCTATCGATCATCTGCCCAGCACTTCTTTGATCATCTCTGCCGTGATGACTCCCTCCCGGAGTATCTTCGGCTCTTCTCCCGTAAGGTCCAGTACGGTGGAGGATATGCCTATGCTGCACTCTCCCCCGTCTATCACCATGTCTATCCTTCCGTCAAGATCCTCACGGACATCTTCTGCGGTAACTGAACTTCTCTTTCCGGAAAGATTTGCGCTTGGCGCAGCCAGCGGTGACCCCGCGTACGCGATGATCATCCTTGCGCATTCACTTTCAGGCATCCTGACTCCGACGGTATTCCCTCCGGCTGATACTTCATCTGGAACCGTTTCATTTTTTTCCATTATTAAGGTAAGCGCTCCGGGCCAGAATGCGACCATGAGTTTCAGAGCGTCATTGGATATGTCGCCGGCAACGCGGCCGACCTGCATGATATCACTGACAAGGATGCTTAAGGGCTTTTTTTCATCACGGCCTTTTGCTTCAAATATCTTCCTTACTGCATCCCTGTCCGTATATACTGCTCCAAGACCATAGACCGTATCGGTCGGAAATGCGACTATGCCGCTTTCTCTGAGAATATTTCCGGCCTTGGCAAACGCTGATTCACATTCAGGAAAATATTTAGTGTCCATACATAGAAAATTATAACATATGTATCTGCAAAAAAAATTACATTATTCACCTTTTTTTGACAAAAGCCTTCTGCTCCTGTGCTAAAATAACCCCATGGCAGAATTCTTAAGGACCAATTCATATACACTTATAGCAGTGGCGGGGATGATCGTAACACTGATAGTTTATCTGCGCCTCGGAAAACTGCGGGATGTATCATGGAAACAGCTCATGAGCACTTTTATCTTTGCTCTTGCCGGGCTGCTCATAGGATCCCACCTGCTCTTCTTCATAGTCGGCCTGCCCGACTGGATAGCTCATTATTCGGGACAGATCCATTCAGTCCCCGATCTGCTGGTCGCCATAGGATATGGTGCGTCCGGGCTTGTGTTTTACGGAGGACTTCTGGGAGCATATGCCGCAGTCCTCATTTTCTGCAGGATCTACAGGCTGTATTCATATCCCGAACTCAATCATTTCAGCGTCGTTGTCCCCCTGTTCCATGCATTTGGAAGGATCGGGTGCGCTGTTAACGGCTGCTGCTATGGTATTGAATACCATGGACCGTTCGCTATCCACTATACGGCTGCGCACATTAACCCGGGCATCAGTGACGACATCGCGGATTTCACCAGATTCCCGGTCCAACCGCTCGAAGCGCTCATCGAGATACTGATATTTGTCTTTCTTCTGCTCCTGTATATCAAAAAAAGAGATAAATACTCTCTTACGAGTATCTATCTCCTTATTTACAGTGTGATCAGATTCTTTGATGAATTCCTAAGAGGCGATGCCGCGAGAAAGATATGGGGACCTTTCTCAACTTCACAGTGGATCAGTCTTGCTATATTCGCGGCAGTCATCATTTATCTTGCCGTAAAGCAAGCCAAAACTCCCGGGAAACCGTTCTTTTCAAGAGCGTGAGAGTATGTCCGAAAGGGCTGCGAATTCCTGCAGTGTAAGGACTTCTCCCCTTATGCTTTCGCTTTTTTCCATTTTTCTTAAAGCATTTTCGATGTCTTCCCTGGAAAGATCCAGGTCAGGGCTGTGCGAAAGCGCGTTTGCGAGGGTTTTTCTCCGCTGACCGAACGCAGCTTTTATGATCCTGAACATCTGATCCGGATCATCACACTTAATCGGCCGGTCTTCAGGTTTATAGACATCCAGCCGTATGACTGCCGAATCCACATCGGGCCTCGGGTAAAAACTGTTCTTTGAGACAGTCATTACCGTATGCGCTTTGCTGTAAAATGCGACTGCCAGGGAAAGCGCTCCGTATGCCTTGCTGCCGGGCCCTTCAGTCATGCGCTCTGCCACTTCCTTCTGTATCATCACAGTAATGCTTTCGATCGCGGATCCCCTTCCGAGGAGCTCCATAATGATCGGAGTGGTTATGTAATACGGCAGGTTTGCGACCACCTTGATCGGCCTGCCTTCATTTTCCTTTTCGATCAGGCCGTCCAGATCAACTTTCAGTATGTCATCATTGATCAGGATCAGTTTCTCATCTTTACCGACAGTCCCTTCAAGTATAGGGATCAGCATTTTGTCGACTTCGACAGCGATGACTTTGCTGGCGCTGTCCAGTAGGTATCCTGTGAGCGCTCCCATGCCCGGTCCGATCTCGAGGACGCAGTCTCCGGATCCGATCCCCGCAGCTTCCACAATGGAACTCAGGACATTTTCATCGATCAGGAAATTCTGTCCGAATTTTTTCTGTACCGGAAAATGATGAGCTTTGATCAAGTCTATACATTGCTTTGGCGTTAGCTGTTGTGACACGTATTATCTCCTCTTCCTCACGTTGCGTTATCTCTGCGGCCGCGCCGACAACATATTTCAGCATGGATGAATCGTTTCTCTGTCCTCTGAACGGGACCGGTGCAAGATAAGGGCAGTCCGTTTCAAGCAGCATCCTATCAAGCGGCATGTACTGTACGATCTCTTTCAGCTTTCTTGCGTTCTTAAATGTGAGCACTCCGCCTATGCCGATATAAAATCCAAGGTCCAGATATATCTTTGCCATTTCCTTCTCATACGAGAAACAATGGATCACTCCGCCTGTATCTGCTGCCTTTTCTGACTTTATCATGTCCAGCGTGTCCTGTGCGGCATCGCGGCTGTGCACGATGATCGGATATCCTTCTCTCCTGGCAAGGCCTATCTGGGCAGCGAACCATTCCTTCTGGAGCGGCTTGTCGGTATCCGGATAATGGTAGTCCAGCCCTATCTCGCCCACCGCCACTATCTTATCTGCCTTAAGCATTTCAGAAACGAGTGAAAAGTTATCATCATTCATCTCCGGAGCATCAGAAGGATGAATACCCGCTGTGCCGTACAGGAAATCATATTTTTTAGTAAGCTCCAGTATTCTTGGCATGTCATCCGGAGCTGCCGAAGCATTTACTATGTAACCCACACCTTTTTCATGCATTCCGCGCAGGAGTTCATCCCTGTCTGCGTCGAATGCCTCATCATCATAATGGGCGTGGGAGTCAAATATCAGATCCTCGTACATGTGATCTTCCTTTCATTACCGCTCATAGTGCGGATGCGTTGATTATATCATGCCGGCATGTTTGTTAAAACCTGCAGATAAAAAAACAAGGTATCCAGTGATACCTTGTTTTCGTGGGCACTAAGGGACTCGAACCCCTGACCCCATCCACGTCAAGGATGTGCGCTCCCAGCTGCGCTAAGTGCCCAAACTGGAGCAATGGGCAATCCGAACCACTCCAAGTTTACTGGAGCATAGGGGATTCGAACCCCTGACCTTTTGAATGCCATTCAAACGCGCTCCCAGCTGCGCTAATGCCCCGAGGGTACAGCAGGTCTGGTACCTGCTGCCGGTATT
>SVDE01000190.1 GCA_015057955.1 Lachnospiraceae bacterium
CGCCACACCGTACCCGCGCATGTTCAGGAACGGATCCGAAGCGGTAGGGAACGGAGACTCAACGTCTTTTAAAAACGTTGCTTTTTCAGGACCGTAGACAGCCATTAGCTTGTCCTGGAAGTGTTCAAACTCAGCCACTCTTTTTTTCTGGGCGGTCCCGTCAAACCATTTAACCTGTCCGGTGAACATGTTCGGGTCGGTGCCGAAGATGGCGCCGGTTTCACCATAGAGCTCATAGTTCGGAAGCTGTGACTGCCAGACGTCAAATGATGTAAAGATATTTCCTACAGCGCCATTGCAGAATTCAATAATGCCGTTATAGCTGGTAGGGACTTCCACATCTAAAAGTTTTCCTTTGATCATACGCTGAGGTTGGGGACATGAGCATTTGCAGATGATCTCTTTTATTGGGCCGAGTAGGGACACCAGCGCGGTTATATAGTATGGTCCCATGTCCATCATAGGTCCGGCGCCTTTCTTATACATGAACTCGGGAGACGGATGCCACAATTCATTGCCGGGCTGGCAAAGGTTTGCCGTAAACCCCGTAACCTTGCCGATCATCCCGTCATCAAGCATTTTACGGACAGTCTGGATGCCTGCCCCAAGGAATGTGTCTGGCGCGCTGGTCACATATAATCCTTTGCTTTCTGCAAGATCAACTAGCTCATTGGTCTCATCAAGGTTCATGGCGAGCGGCTTTTCACAGTAAGCATGTTTCCCGGCTTCAAGGATCTTCTTATTTATCTCATAATGAGCAGCGGGGATCGTCAGATTGACAACGATCTCTATGTCAGGATCTGCAAGCATTTCCTCTATGGACAAAACGCGGGGGATCCCGTTTGCCTTTGCGGCTGCTTCAGCAGCTTCCTGCCTAATGTCGGCAACTGCAAGCACTTCAACAGTCTTGTAATGATTAACAAAATTGGGGATATATGTCAGGCTGATGTTCCCGCAGCCAATCACCCCGATACCTATACGCTTATTACGCATTGTTTTCAGTCCTTTCGTAATAGTCAGTTATCTGTATTTATTTTGATACTTATAAAATAAATGTCCATATGCTAAATTGCAACATATTTATGAAAAAATATGAAAATATAAGCTATAAATAATGCAAGAAAAGAAAAAATACATAACATTCCATGAAAATGTTAGTAGATTATCAACAAAAATAAGAAATAATATGAAAATATATTGAAATTATAAGAAACAATAATATAATGAATTTAAGATTCCAGAAAGGAGAATCAGTATGAAAAGGACAGCTTTCATTACAGGAGCTAACGACGGCATAGGAAAGGCAACAGCAAAAAAGCTGGCGTCTCAAGGCTATAATGTCGTTATTTTCGCACGTAGGGAAGAAACATGCATCAAAACAGCAGACGAGATCAATGCAGAATACGGTCCGGATACAGCGGTATATTATGCCGGTGATGTAACCGTCCCGGAAGATCTGAAAAACGGTGTCGAGCTTGCTGTTTCAAAATTCGGGAAACTGGATGTGCTTGTCTGCTGTGCAGCTGTTCAAGGCGCAGGAACTGTGCTTGATGTTGAACCGGCTGATTACGAATTGATGTTTAAGACAAATGTAATGGGTTACGGCATGGCAGCCAAAATGGCTATCCCGGAACTGCTGAAGGCAGAAAAACCGGCGATCGTAAACATTGCATCATTGAACGGCAATATCGGAGTAGCCGGCAGAACTCTGTACAACTGCACAAAAGCAGCGATAATTGAAATGACCCAGTCAATGGCGTGTGATTTTCCTGCCATCAGGATCAACTGTGTATCACCCGGATTCACTGCTTCGGAAAGCATGATGTGGGGCCTGCAGCACAGCGGTTTTGATGCGGAGACCTGTGCGAAACTCATAAGCGCGGGTACATTGATGCAAAGGATGGCAAAACCTGAAGAAATAGCAAATGTTGTTGCGTTCCTTGCATCTGATGAGGCCAGCTATGTGACCGGTCATAACCTGATAGCGGATGGCGGAGCTCTCTGCTACGGACATTATGATTATGAAATGGAAAAATTCCTTGCAAAAGGAAAAAGAGATTATTGATCATCAAAAAAAGGAGTAAAAACATGAAGAAAAGATTTATCAGTTTATTACTTGCAGTTGTAATGGTATTTGCTCTTGCTGCATGCGGCGGCTCAGGCGGTGGAAGTGCTACAACAGCAGCTCCGGCACCGGATACAACAGCAGCTCCGGCAGAAACCAAGGAAACAGAGGCTCCGGCTGAGACTGAGAAAGATAACTCCCAGATCACTATCGGCCTTTCACTCAGCGAAATTTCAGATAACTCCAAGAGATATCAGGATGCTTATGAAGCTAAGTGCGCAGAGCTAGGCGTTAATGTAGTAACACTGAATGCTCAGGGATCTGTAGATACTCAGATCACTAACGTGGAGAACCTGATCCAGCAGGAAGTAGATGTTATCCACATCAGACCTCTTGACGCAGACGGACTGGTATCAGTCATCGGCGAGGCACAGAAGGCAGGCATCCCTGTTCTCGTTTCAGAATTCGATATCAACTGTGATGTTGACTGCCGTATCATTGCTACACAGAACATGTGCGGCGAACTGCAGGCAAAGGTCCTTATTGATAAACTTGAAGCTGATCCAGATCTTGTTCTGAATGTTGGATACCTCTGGGGCTCAAAGGCAAGAGGAAGCAGCGTTCAGCAGCGTTATCAGGGATTCATGGATACCATGAAAGATTACATTGACTCCGGCCGTGTAGTTATCCTTGAAGAGCAGGAAGCTAACTTCAAGAGTGATGAGGCAAACAGCTTCGTAGAAGACTGGCTGCAGAGATATCCTGAACTTAACTGTGTTGTCTGCCAGAATGATGAAATGGCAAACGGATCTATCCAGGCAGCCAAGACAAACAATGTAGATTTCAATTCTTTCTGGGTACTCGGAATCAACGGAACAGAAGTCGGAAAGCAGAACATCAAAGACGGCTATCAGCTGGCAACAGTTGATATGCATGAGCCTGAAGGCGCGCAGCTTACCTGCGAGTATGCTGTAGAACTTGCAAAAGGCAAAACATTTGATGAGATCCTTGACATCTCAGCAGATATCTTCGAACTTCTTACAGCTGATAATGTACAGTAACAGCATTTGATCTGTGCCGGGTTCGGAGGCGGACCCGGCACTTTTTTCGGAAAATAACCGGAATAAGGAGACCAAAATGGCGCAGGAACAGTATTTTATGGAAATAAAAGATATCTGCAAGAGTTTTTCCGGCATTAAGGTGCTTAGTAATGTAAATCTTACATTGAAAAAAGGAGAGATCCATGCAGTTATCGGTGAAAACGGAGCAGGTAAATCGACGCTCATGAAGATCATACTCGGTATGCATCACGCAGAGAGCGGATCGATCTTCATGAATGGAGAACCCTGTCATTTCAAGACACCTGAAGATGCCCTGAACCATGGAATTGCAATGATCCATCAGGAAATCAGCCTGGTGCCGGAGTTCAGCGTTGCGGAAAATGTCTGGCTGGGAAGAGAAAAGCTTTTCTCAAAAGCCAGTTTTATCAATGCCAAGGAACGTGTGAAAAAAACGCAGGAACTGATCGATAAATACAATCTCAAGTTGGATGCAAAAGCGATAGTTAAAAACCTGCGAGTAGCTCAGATGCAGCTTGTTGAACTTGTCCGTGCAGTTTCTTATGACGCGGAACTCATCATAATGGATGAGCCTACATCCGCTCTGTCCGGTGTAGAGATTATGGCACTGTTTGATGTCATGAGGGACCTTGCGAGCAGAGGCAAGACGATCATTTTCATCTCTCATAAACTGGAAGAATTGTTCGAGATATGTGACAGAGTAACAGTTCTGTGCGACGGACGGACAGTTTATACCTCAAATACAGAAGATACGTCAATAGATGAGATAATCAAAGCGATGGTTGGAAGGGATATCAGCGGAGAGGTCGTAAAGACAGAACCGCAGATAGGTGATGTGATATTCAAATGTGAGCATCTTTCCGGCCAGAAGTTTCATGACATAAATCTTGAGGTCCGCGAAGGAGAAATTGTCGGCCTATGCGGACTTATGGGTGCCGGGCGTACAGAGATACTTAACGGCATATTCGGTATAGACAAGATAGAGTCAGGTTCTCTGACAATTAACGGAGATGTGAATGTAAATGGAACTTGTGGAGAAGTG
>SVDE01000191.1 GCA_015057955.1 Lachnospiraceae bacterium
GGAGACCTCCATGCCGGACAATTCTATGCTGGACGGCATCAGATCCATGCCTTCCTCATGATGGAGAATGCCTTCCCCTGGCGG
This sequence comes from Lachnospiraceae bacterium, assembly GCA_015057955.1. GTDB lineage: Bacteria > Bacillota > Clostridia > Lachnospirales > Lachnospiraceae > RGIG5612. The sequence continues at coordinate 85 of SVDE01000191.1, forward strand.
GATCCCTTCTTCCTCCACCACTCTTTTCATCATGTCCGTGATCGTCACCGGCAGTTCCTCCGGCTTGGGATAGCCAAGGCTGATGCTGAGCGAAGCCTGCGGATCGAAATCCACCAGCAGGACTTTTTTCCCTTCCATCACAAGCCCTGCACCCAGATTTTCACAGGTCGTGGTCTTGCCCGTCCCGCCTTTCTGGTTTACGCAGGCAATCACGGTCGCTTTTGTACTCATCGTTCGTTTCCACCTCCTTTCCCGGAGAACAGTACGGATTTCACCAACTCTTGCTTGTCCCGGCTCACAGCCTGCCGGCGGTCAGCCCCTCCGACATGCACAGGTGTGCACATCTCCAATACGCGGCTGTAAATACGGGCATCGGCCACGTTTTCCGGATTCCGGATCTCGTTGATGGTCAGATTCGTCGTAATGATCAGCGGAAGGTTGGCCTTGTAACGCTCGTCGATCACGGCATAAACCTGTGCCTTCGCGTATTCGGTGCTGCGCTCAATCCCAAGGTCATCAATAATCAGCAGGGAATAATGGTTAAGGGAAGCAATGTACTGATACCTTTCTTCCGTGTACATGGCTCCCATCTGGTTCAGGATCTTGGAGAAGTTCGTCATCAGGACCGGAACCATCTGCTCCAGCAGGGCATTGGCAATGCAGGCTGCCGCAAAGGACTTTCCTGTACCAACGTCGCCCCAAAGCAAAAGGCCAAGGTTTTCCGCCTTGACCTTTCTCCATTCCGCAACATATTTCTTTGCCCATCGGATCGTGTCTGTTTCCTGCGCTATATCAAACCGCCAATCTAACAGATGCCGTTCCTGGATCCCTGTAGATTTCATCCGCTGGATCTGAATCATCTGTTCCCTGGCTTCCGCCTCCTCTTTCTCCCGGCGCATTTCCTCCTGCTTACACTTGCATATACAGGGCAGCGTGCGCATCTTTCCGAGGAACATCTTCCTGCACTGGACCGGCGTATGGCATTTTTCGCAGTAAAGCAGTCCGTCATCAGACAGATATTCGCCATCGTTCGGCTCTGTCTTTGTCTCAAGCCGGTCCAGGAACCCTTCCAGAAACTCTTTCATAAGCTATCTCCGGCTGCAAACTGATAATTACCGTGATCATAGGTCTTGTTTTCCTGGCTTTTCTGGCTGTCGCGTTTTGCCCAGCTGCGCATCGTCGCCAGATGGTTCTTATAAATCTTGCCTGTGGAAGCCATATATTCCGACAGGCGCTCAATACGGTTCTGGTAATCATTCGGGAATTCGTTCATAAGTTTCTCCATCTCCTCGTCTGAGAGAAGCACGTTCTGGTACTGCCCATAACGATGACGGACCGGACGCTTACTCTCTCTTTTTTTGTTTATTTCAGTATTTGTTCTTTCTGTACTTGTTTTATCTTTATTTATTCCTCGCGGGTTTTCCGGATCCGACAAAACCGTATCCGGATTTTCCGTATACGGTGAACCTGTACCCGGGAAATCTGCATCTGGATCAGCCCCCTCCGGGATCTCATAGATCACATATTCGATCTCGCCCATGCGTCCATTCTCCAGCCTTTTCTGGCTGCGGATCAGATACCCGCATTCCTCCAGTTCCCGAAGGGCGGAATTCACACTGTCCACGCCTTCCTTGCTGATGGCGACGATGCCGCGGATGCTGTAATGCCATGCATCCGGCAGGCTCAGGAACAGGGACAGCAGCCCTTTGGCCTTCAGGCTCAGGTTCTGGTCCCGCAGGTGGTAATTGCACATGGTAGTATAGTTGGAATTCTTCTCAACGCGGAAAACAGCCATCGTGACCACCGCCTTTCTTCCTGCCGGATGACGCCGGTACCAGATATGGGCATGTTCTGAATACACAGTCACCCCTATCGGAATAGGGTGTGTGGTACCGGCAGTTCCTGCATTCCGGGTATCTGCCTTCACAGCCGTCATCATAATGATTGCTGCCGGGAGCCTCCCGCATCAAAGCTTCTATGGCTCCCGACATTCCATCGGTAAAGCTCATCCTGATCCCCCCGTTCCTTCGGGAGGAACTGTATTTTCACTGCTTTTCATGTGATCCGTCCTCTCCGGTGCAATAGAAAAGGGAGCGATATCCGCTTTCTGTAATAAGCTTCAAACGCTCCCTTGTTCCTGTACGCCACTTTTTGATTACAATGCTGCTTCCGGGGCCATCCTTCCCGGTGCTTTTGCTTTCGGTGCATGATCCATTGCCTCTTTCTTCTTTTCTCCGAGCTGCTCAAGGATAGAAGGTTTCTTCTCCGCCGCAGCCCTCATTTCTGCTTTCTTCTCCATCTGCTGCGCCAGCTTCCTTCCCGCTGTTTTCTCTGCCAGCTCGAAAACCTTATCCTCTTTGTCATAGTGATAGACGTTATCAGAAAGCCTTTCTGCCGGGGCTACCTGTGTCTCGTTGATGGTCTGTACCATGGCAGCCAGCTCATGATAATCCGCGCTGCCGTCATCGGGAATAAGCAGCACTTCATGGATGGAAGAGGGAAGAACAAAGAAATCGCCGCCGATCTTTTCCGCCGCCTGCTCCATAAAGCCCGGATACTGGATCACCGAAGCACCCATGAAGGCACCTTCTACGGTTGCCACCAGCATTGTGGGTTCTCCGGGCATCGGCTCCTCTGGTTCCATGCCCATCATGTCGGCCATCACTTCCCGCATGGAACGAAGGGAGGCAGGATGGGTAAGCGGTGCATTCTCCAGGGCGTCCTGATGGAGCTGTTCTGCCGTGATACCGAATGCTTTCAGCTGCTGATTGGTTATAACAGAGGTCATTTTTCCACCATTACTGTCCCCCATGTCGATACGGTAAATCAGCGCCATATCCTCCACCTTCTGATGAGGAATATTTGCCAGCCTGTCCTCGTTTCCATTCTGCGGTATGACCTCCATCATCAGCTTCGGCTTCATAGCCTCATAATCTGACAGTTCCCCGATATTGAACTGGGGAGTGCGGTCCACGATCTTCATGAGCTGGTCTTCAACCTCCTGCAGGATATCCTGATAGGGACGGCCTTCTTCGTAGGCCTGAAAGGCACCGGTCATATTGAGGTTAGCCTCAACCGGGGAGTCACCACTGCGGAAAGAAAGCCCACGGTAGGATTCTCCCTGGAGCTTCTCAACATCCCGGATCCCGATCCTCACATCAGAAAGCTCCGGCGGGAGATCGGCGGCAAATCGTGCCGTCAGATCTTCTTTCAACTGTTCCAGAAACTGCTCGTAATTCATCTGTCGTCCTCCTTTGTGTGAAATAAAATAAGGCCGGTCAGAATACCTCCGAGGAGGCGCTGACCGGCCTATGTAAGAGAGAACGAATGCCTTAAAAGCACGGGCTGTAACAGCATAGTACTCCTGCAATCAAACTTTTTTGTTAGCTAGGATTTTGGGGGGATTTTTGCTCTTGTTAGCAAAACGGCGATTTTTGTTAGCAGAAATGGTCAATTTTTGCTAACACGTTAGCCGGCTAACAAAGGCAGATGGTATCGAACGTAGAACCTGCTGTGTTAGCTGGCTAACAGAAATCGATGAGATTTTATGTAGAGATGAGAAAAGCGGAAAACCAAGAAACCTTGATTTTCCGCGGAATTTCTGGCGTCCCCGAGAGGATTTGAACCTCCGACCTCACGCTTAGGAGGCGCGCGCTCTATCCAGCTGAGCTACGAGGACTTGTATAAAATTGATGATTTCGGCTCTATTTTCGAACTCACAGCCGATATGAGTTTTCCGCCAGGCGGATGGTCCGCAATCACCTTAGGAGGCGGTCGCTCTATCCAACTGAGCTACGCAGACAAATGGCTGAAACCCGCATAAACACTGGGTTTCCGGCCTTTCGGCCCTGCCGATATTTATGATCTCGACCGATTTTTTAACCGGCCGGAGACGTCGAACATTTATTCTGGTTACATCTGGCTTCTTTCCTTTCGGAAAACGAGCCGACTGTAACTTTTTAATGTCCCAGATTTGAGTCGAACACTTGACTCGACAACCTTTGCAGCACAGAGGGTTCCACTCGCCTTCTTTCTTAGGAGGCGGTCGCTCTATCCAACTGAGCTACGCA
>SVDE01000192.1 GCA_015057955.1 Lachnospiraceae bacterium
TGTTTGGGGGGCTGACTTCGTTGGGGAGACCAGGACGGTAGATGTTCATATCGGAACGCTGCGGACAAAGCTTGATGAGTGTGGGGACATGATAAAGACTGTACGCGGGGTTGGCTATAAGATGAAAGAGCAGGAAAATGAATAAAAAAATATTTAATGCCATATGGATCGTCGCTATAGTCGTCTTTTTGGCGTCGCTTACATTTATTATGGGTGTTTCCTATAACTACTTTTCCGGGGTTCAGCTAAAGCAATTAAGGACTGAAGCCGAGCTGGCATCACAGGGAGTCTCCATGTCCGGGATGGATTACCTTAACGGTCTGGAAGCTAAGGATTATCGCATTACATGGATCGATGCAGATGGGACGGTTTTATTTGACAACGCAGTTAATGCAAATGAGATGGAAAATCATCTGGAACGTGAAGAAATAAAAGAAGCCCTTGCTGATGGATATGGTGAGAGTGTGAGATATTCAAATACCTTATCCGACAAGCAGCTGTATTCGGCCATCAGGCTGTCAGATGGTTCTGTACTTAGGCTTTCGAGTGTTCAAATGGCAGTCTGGGCACTGCTTTTGGGATTTGCACAGCCGATCTGCCTTGTGATCCTGATTGCATTTGTTTTGTCCTTTGTGCTTGCATCAAGGCTTACAAAGCGAATACTGACACCAATCAACGGTATTGATCCGGATGATCCGCTTCAGCATATCAATGAAGAAGAATATAAGGAGATAGCGCCTCTGCTCAGACGTATTCAGTCTCAAAACGAACAACTGAAGCGAGATCAGAAGGAAATAGAGAAGGCTGCATTGATCAGACAGGAATTTACGGCTAATGTATCGCATGAATTAAAAACGCCGCTTCATGCCATTTCCGGGTATGCAGAACTGCTTGAGAATGAGATGGTGAAGGAGGAAGATATTAAACCGTTCGCGGGAAAAATACGGGAAGAATCCACCAGAATGACGAAGCTGGTAGAGGATATCATAGACCTTACCAAGCTTGATAATGGCGGTATAGAGATGAAGTGGGAAGATTGTGATCTGTATCGTATTGCAGAAAATGCGGTGGATAGCCTGGAAGTTGCAGCTACCGCTCTGGGTGTGGAAGTTACAGTAGATGGAACGGATGCTCCGATCAGGGCGATTCCGCAACTGATTTACAGTATCGTATACAACCTTTGTGATAATGCTATTAAGTATAACCACTGTGGAGGAAACGTTAATATCCGTGTCCATCAAACGTTGTATAATGCAGTACTCAGTGTCAAAGATACAGGAATAGGAATCCCGGAGGAAAGCAGGGAGCGGATATTTGAGCGTTTTTACCGTGTTGATAAAAGTCGGAGTAAGGAAGTGGGAGGTACCGGTCTGGGACTCTCAATTGTTAAACATGCGGTTATGATTCATAATGGAAAAATAGAGGTAAAGAGCGAACTGGGAGAGGGGACAGAAATGATTGTTACCATACCCAATAAACAGGATATTAACTTATGACATATCAAGACATAAAGAACAATGATGAAATAAATACCTATATTTGCCAGGCAGACCAATCTCTTTCAGCACTTGGATATACTGAGCACAGTTTTGCCCATGTTACGCTTGTAGCAGAGAAAGCAGGATATATTCTGTCAACGCTAGGATATCCGGACCGGACTGTAGAACTTGTGATGATTGCCGGATACCTCCATGATATCGGCAATATTGTTAATCGTGTTGAACACAGCCAATCCGGTGCGATTATAGCTTTTCGTATTCTGGAGCATTTGGGGTTTCCACCGGGCGAAATAGGACAGATCGTTACAGCAATCGGTAATCATGACGAAGGGACAGGAATACCGGTCAGTGAACTGGCTGCTGCGCTGATTCTGGCTGATAAGAGTGATGTACGACGCAACCGGGTAAGAAACCAGGATGTATCCGCATTTGATATACATGACAGAGTAAACTATTCTGTGACAAAATCTGAATTGAAGATCAATGAAGTACATACGCTTATCAAGCTGAAGCTTTCCGTTGATACGCATTACAGTTCAGTTATGGATTACTTTGAAATATTCCTTAAACGAATGGTTTTATGTCGAAAAGCAGCGGAAAAACTTGGTCTGCAGTTTAAACTGATGATAAACGAACAGCAATTGATCTGATATATTTTCTTCGCAGGGGCTGCGGCTCCTGCTTTTTCGTTGCGGACATTACATGAATTTTACAAGAGATCGATAATGGATTTGATGTTCAATTGCTACCATTCTTTTGAACGATAAAAAACAGAAGAATGGAGAGTATGTATGGACATTTTTAGTATCCTCAATCTGATAGGAGGTTTAAGCCTGTTCCTGTTTGGAATGTCACTGATGGGACAGGCGCTGGAACGGCGAGCCGGAAATAGGCTGAAGGTATTGCTGGGAAAATTGACGACGAACAGGATCACAGGACTTACGACGGGACTTGGTGTTACTGCTGTGATACAGAGTTCATCAGCAACCACAGTCATGGTCGTTGGTTTTGTCAATTCCGGACTTATGACATTGCGCCAGGCTATCAATGTTATTATGGGGGCTAATGTCGGAACCACGGTAACTGCCTGGATCCTGAGCCTTTCAGGAATAAGTAGCGATAACGTTTTTGTAAAGCTTTTGAAGCCTTCGTCTTTTACCCCGATCCTTGCTCTGATTGGAATCATTTTGTATATGTTTACAAAAGAGTCTAAGAAGCGGGATACGGGAATGATTCTCTTGGGCTTTGCCACATTGATGTTTGGAATGGAAGCCATGTCAGGAGCCGTATCAGGACTGCGTGATCTTCCGGAGTTCCAGAATATGTTTGTTGCGTTTACAAATCCCGTGCTTGGAGTATTGGCAGGAGCGATTCTGACAGCAATTATTCAGTCCAGTTCCGCCTCTGTCGGTATATTACAGGCGCTTGCATCAACCGGGGCAGTGACATATGGCGCAGCAATCCCGATTATCATGGGGCAGAATATAGGAACCTGTATTACAGCCATCATTTCAGCTGTAGGAGCCAACAAAAATGCAAAGCGTGCAGCATTGGTACATCTGAGTTTCAATGTGATAGGAACAGTTGTCTGGTTGTCGATATTCTGCATAGTGAAGGCTGTGGCAGTTCCGGCTATCCTTGGAGAATCAGGCAGTTTGATGGGTATAGCTGTATGTCATTCGGCTTTTAATATCCTGTGCACAATGTTGATGCTTCCGCTTGCAGGTATGCTTGAAAAAATGGTAAAAAAGATGATCCCCGATAATGAAGTAATTGAACAGACAGAGGAATTGGACTCTCGTCTGCTGGGGAGCCCTTCTCTTGCACTTGAAAGATGTGGTCAGGTTCTTGATTCAATGGCTGGAATAGCTGTGGCTGCTTTGAAGGATAGTATTGGTTCGATCACCAGGTATGATGAAGAGACCGCTTTACGGATCAGGGAAGCTGAAGAGAAAACAGATCATCTGGAAGATATCCTGGGGACCTATCTGGTAAAGCTGACTTCTACACAGCTTGGAGAAAACGAAAGTGCAAAAGCAACGGAATATATGAAGGTGATCGGTGATTATGAACGAATTGCAGATCATGCAGTAAATATTCTGGAGTCCGCAGAGGAATTGGTACAAAAAGGAATTGTTTTTTCAGATCAGGCGCAAAAAGAATACAATCTGATATCGGATGCAGTTGAGGATATATTGGATCTGTCACATACAGCATTTAAGGATACGGATCTTAAAGCAGCGCGTAAAACGGAGCCTTTAGAGCAGATTGTTGATGAGCTGAAAGAGACGTTACGCACCCGGCACATACTGCGTCTGCAAAAAGGAGAATGCTCAGTAGATGCCGGGTTTGTATGGTCTGATTTGCTGACTAACCTGGAGCGGGTTGCCGATCATTGTTCCAATATTTCCGGATGTGTACTCGATACAGCCGGGCACACCATGAATATTCATCAAAATCAGAGATTGCTCCGTAATAGCGGAGAAGATTTTGGTCAGGAACTACAAGAGTTAAGGGTAAAATACAAGATATAGAAGCCTTAGTCTTTCTTGTAAAACATGGTTTCATACCCGTCAGCGCGGAGCAGGATGTCCGGCATCCAATCAGGAGATCTGCCCATCTGCTT
>SVDE01000193.1 GCA_015057955.1 Lachnospiraceae bacterium
CTGCATGACCGGAGCGAGAAGGAAAAGGATAAGAAGGATGGTGAGGAATAATGGCTTACACGAACAGTTCTATGGTGGTTTATAAGAAGCTTTCTCCGAACCACTCCGGGCAGAGGACGCACAGCATTGACCGGATCACGCCTCATTGTGTGGTCGGTCAGTGTACGGCGGAAGGCCTGGGGGAATGGTTTGAGAAGAAGTCCACGCAGGCATCCAGCAACTACGGTATTGACCGGGACGGCAGGGTTGCTCTGTATGTGGAAGAGAAGAATCGTTCCTGGTGTTCTTCCAGCAATGCCAACGATCAGAGGGCAATCACGATTGAGTGTGCTTCCGATACTACGGAGCCTTATGCGTTCAGGGATGTGGTGTATAAGAAGCTGATCGAGCTCTGCATTGACATCTGTAAGCGTAACGGAAAGAACAAGCTGATCTGGTTTGGGGATAAGGACAAGACGCTGAATTATTCTCCGAAGAGCGGGGAGATGATCCTGACGGTTCACAGATGGTTTGCGAATAAGTCCTGTCCGGGCAACTGGATGTATGCGAGAATGGGTGATTTGGCAGAGAAGGTAACGAAGGTGCTGCAGGGATCCGCTGATTCCGGTGGCGGTTCAGCAAGAAATGGGACACAGGCCTCTGTCCTGAAGAACCTGTCTGAGGCGGATGCGATCAAGAGAGTCGGTGCGCTGTTTACTGCCGATCAGAAGAAGAGCGGCATCATGGCATCGGTGTCGCTGGCTCAGTTCATTCTGGAATCCGGGTATGGAAAGAGTGAACTGGCTCAGAATGCCAACAACATCTTCGGGATGAAGTGCAGCCTGTCCGGTAACACTTGGAACGGATCCAGTTGGGATGGCAAGAGCACGTACACGAAGAAGACGCAGGAACAGAATACGGACGGAAGCTATGAGACGATTACAGCTGATTTCCGCAAGTATCCCTGCATTGAGGATTCTATTGCTGACCATTCCGCTTACCTGCTTGGGGCAAAGAACGGCAGCAAGCTGAGATATGATGGACTGAAGGGGTGCATGGATTATAAGAAGGCTGTGCAGATCATCAAGGACGGCGGCTATGCGACAAGCCTGACCTATGTGGAGAAGCTGATTTCCATCATTGAAAGGTGGAACCTGACTCAGTATGATACGAAGGATTCCGGCGGTGAAGTGATCCGCTGGTACCGTGTCCGAAAGTCCTGGGCGGATGCCAAGAGCCAAAAAGGAGCCTATAAGATCCTGGACAACGCGAAGAAATGCGCGGATCAGAATCCGGGGTATAAGGTGTTTGATGTAGACGGCAAGGTAGTGTATGAACCGAAGGCGGCGGAGCCTGCGGTGAAGGTGCCGTTTTTGGTGAAGGTCAGTATCTCTGATCTGAATATAAGAAAAGGACCGGGCACCGATTATGACAGGGTTCAGTTTATCCCGGTCGGTGTGTACACGATCATGGAAGTGCGGAGCGGTAAAGGCAGCTCTGCTGGCTGGGGAAGGCTTAAGAGCGGGATAGGATGGATCTCGTTGGATTTTGTGAAGAAAATATAAGAACATGGGCAGCAGGTAGTGTAATACTATCAGCTGCCCTTTTTTTATTTGTGCCTGATGGCATATCCACGAACGACATTGAAGATTGAACGGAATTTATTCTGATCCTGTGTGCGGCATACCACCCAGTAGGTGGCATGGGCGTCTTCATCGCAGATAGGAATGGAGATTCTGCCGGGTGCATTATATCCGAGTTCTATCATTCGGTCTGAATTGAACAGGGGGATTGTAGAATTGTCTGCCAGTTCATCGAGAGCATCTGCATTGTTTTGCACTAGCAGATCTGATGTATTCAAATGCTTTTTGCAAATATCCATCCAAAAGCCAACATGAGCAGAAACTAAAATCCGTATTCCTAAGATATCCTTAAAAGAAACACTGTTTTGACGGGCAAGCGGGTGATCGTTAGAGATGGATATATATATCTGCTCTTCCATGTATCTTTGACAAAACAGAGATTTATCATCGGGAAGGGTGTGAAGGATCACCATGTCATACTGTCGATTCTTCAGACCTTTAACAAGTGCTTCGTCGCTGCTTACGAGTTCTGTCAGAATTGTTTTGTCAGAGAGATAATTCTGAAATGTCGGCATCAACTCATTGATTGGAAATGGTGAGCTGGATCCGATGCTTATGGTTCTTAACTGTCGGTCAAAGGAAAGAACATGGTCAATAAAATCCTGATTTGCGCTCAGTGCTTTTTCAGCGTATTCTGCAGCAATCTTACCCGTCCTATTTAAGGACAGCTTACTGTTCTCCCTGTGAAATAATGAAACTCCAAGTTCTTCCTCCAGCTTTTTCATTGACCGGGACAACGTAGGCTGGGTAATATGCAGTTCTTCTGATGCCTTCAGAAGAGTTCCGCAGCGCGCAAAAGCTGCGAATTGTTCAAGAAGATAGGTTTCTATCATAGAATCATCCCTTTCGTTGTATGCGTGATACGTATACAATTATAGATGAAAAGCAGTTCATTTTCAAGGTGATTGCAAATATAATATGAGCATAGACAGAGATTAATGCTATAGACAGAGAACAATACACTATGAAAGGAAGGTTTACTATGGAATATTTAACACTCAACAACGGATCTAAAATGCCAATGGCTGGAATTGGAGTTTTCATGATGTCCCCTGCAGAGGCGGAGGCAGCAGTAGAAAGCGCATTAAAGAGTGGTGTGCGTCTTATTGATACCGCAAACGGATATATGAATGAGTCCGGAACCGGCAGAGGAATAAAAAAGAGCGGCGTTGACAGGGAAGATATCTTTCTTGTAACAAAGCTGTGGCCGACAGTATATGAGAAGGAAACAGCAATCGAGGAAACCTTGAAGCGACTTGACACGGACTACATTGATCTCCTTTTCCTGCACCAGCCGACAGACAACTGGCGTGAGGGGTATAAGAACATCGAGAAGGCATACAAAGAGGGAAAGGTCAAGGCAATCGGTCTTTCCAACTTCCCGGAAGAGCTTCTTAGGGAAGCCATTGAAACGATGGAGATTAAGCCACATGTGGTTCAGGTAGAAGCACATCCTTACTTCCCTCAGACTGAGCTTAAGAAGATTCTCGCGGAGACGGGAATGGGACTGATGGCCTGGTATCCGTTGGGACACGGGGACAAGAACCTTGTGAATGAACCGATATTCACAGAGCTGGCAGCAAAATATGGAAAGAGCAATGCGCAGATCATCCTTCGCTGGCACATCCAGAGCGGCAATGTGATCTTTCCGGGTTCGAAGAATCCGGATCATATCCGTGAAAACTTCGACATCTTCGATTTCGCTCTTACCGATGAAGAAATGGCTGAAATTGCCAAAGTCGATAAGGGAATGCGTTACTATACTGCGACACCGGATCTGATCGCTCAGTATGCAAAGATGGAACTGCAGCCGGATCTGTAAGAGAAAATGGAGAAGATGAAATGGCAAAAGAACTGGTAGTTTATTTTTCGGTATACGGCACGGCAAGAAAAGTGGCGGAGGAAATCGCAAAGCAGACAGGCGCGGATATCGCAGAGATCGAACCGGCAGTTCCCTATGACAGCAACAGAGATCACTACAATGCTTTGGCAAGGCTTGCAAAGAAGGAGCATGACGAGGATCAGCGCCCTGCAATCAAGAACGAGATCGACATTGAAAGCTACGAGCGGATTTACATCGGTTATCCTATGTGGTGGTATACCTTCCCGATGATCATTTATACCTTCTTTGACAAGTATGATTTCTCCGGGAAGACCATTATCCCTTTCAATACTCATATGGGTTCCGGGGACGGCGGTACCTACGATACGATCCGTGAGTTGGAACCGAATGCAACGGTCGTTGCTGGGCTCCCTGTTGAAATGCGGGATGCGGAAAACGGTCCTGCAAAAGCTGTTGAGAGATGGCTGAAAAATTTACAAGTATAGCGAATAACATATCCGCCCGAAGGTCAGGTCTTCCGGCGGATATTGGCATAGGAGGTTTTGTCTTATGAACACATTTACCTATAGTTATCCTGTTAAGGTTTACTTCGGAGAAAAGGCGGCTGCAAGTAGTCTCCCTGCGGAACTTGCCAAGGTCGGGTCGAATGTCCTGC
>SVDE01000194.1 GCA_015057955.1 Lachnospiraceae bacterium
CAGTATAAGGACAATCCCGTTCCTGAAGATGTGCGCGGACAGCTAAAGGCATTTACAAATGAGGTGAATGCGGAGTCCGGTCTGGACATACAGATACGTTTTGACGACCCGGAGGGATTTGATTCACGCCTTGCGCATTACGGCAAATTCACAAACGTGAACAACTATATCCTGCTTGCAGGAAAAAAGACAAAAGACTTCGAATTCCGCTGCGGTTATTACGGGGAAAAGATCGTGCTCCGCGCCCAGCAGCTGGGGCTTAACACCTGCTGGACAGCGCTCACATACAACAGGAAATACGTTAGGAAGATACTTCCGCCGGGTGAGGCGCTGTGCATGGTCATCGCTCTCGGTATCGGTGAGACGCAGGGCATCTTGAGCCGCAGCAAAAAATATGAAGATGTCGCTGCGGTCCCGACAGGATTTGACGGCGGCCCTGAGTGGTTCAAGGAGGGAATCGCCGCCGCACTCAAAGCGCCTACAGCGGTAAACCAGCAAAAGTTCTTCTTTACATTGGACGGCGGAGAAGTGACAGCCTGCGTGAAGGGCATAGGTTCCAACACGAAGGTCGATCTGGGGATTGCGGTTTATCATTTTGAAGCCGTGACCGGACGAAAGGTCAAGGTCTGACAGCCGTGTGCGGAAGATATTACCTTGACAGAGAAGTGGAAGGGGACCTGAGGAGGCTCATGGGAGTTACTGTGCCTGTAACTGAGACGGGTGACATCCTGCCTTCCATGAATGCGCCTGTCATCCGCGGGAGAGAGGAAAAACTCCTTCCGGATATTATGAGATGGGGGTTCCCGGGAAGAGCAAAGGGACAGCTCATCATAAATGCCAGGTCAGAAACAGCGCTTGAGAAGAAGACATTTGAAGACAGCGTCCGAAACAGGCGCTGCGTCATCCCGGCTAGGAGCTTTTACGAATGGGACCGCGACCGCAACAGGGCTGTATTTACATTGGAAAAAAGCCGGACCATTTTCCTGGCCGGCTTCTATAAAATGTTTGAACTTGAAAACAGGTTCATCATCCTGACCACGGCGGCAAATGAATCGATGATAATGACACATCCGAGAATGCCGCTCATGATAGGTGAGAATGACATAAAAGACTGGATCTTTGACGATACGGCTGTCAGGGACTTCCTTGACGCTTCGATGCCGCAGCTTACAAAGACCCAGGAGTTCGAACAGATGAGGTTCTTTCTATAACATCTGGGCTTCGACCAGTCTGGCGTATTCGCCGCCCCTGGCCACAAGATCATCGTGGGAGCCGCTCTCCACAAGCCTTCCGTTTTCCACAACCGCGATCCTTTCCGCATTCCTGATGGTGCTCAGGCGATGCGCTATTATTATGGATGTGCGGTCCTTGGCAAGCTCGTCAAAGGCATGCTGTATACGGCTTTCAGTCACACTGTCAAGTGCTGAGGTCGCCTCGTCCAGTATGATGATCGGAGGGTTCTTGAGGAAGACCCTGGCGATGCCGATCCTCTGCCTCTGTCCGCCGGAGAGCATGACGCCGCGCTCGCCGATATAGGTATCGTAGCCGTCAGGCATCTGCATGATCTCATCGTGTATCTCGGCTTTTACAGCCGCAGCAACAACATCTTCGCGGGACGCGCCTTCTCTTCCATAGGCTATATTTTCAAAGACAGTTCCGGCAAACATGAACACTTCCTGCTGGACAACGCCGATCGCAAGCCTGAGTGAATGCTGCGTCACATGGCGTATGTCGATCCCGTCCACTGTTATGGAACCCTTGTCGACATCGTAGAACCTGGGTATCAGGTTGCTGATCGTAGTCTTTCCGCCTCCTGACGGTCCGACCAGGGCAAATGATGTGCCGGCGGGAACGTGGAACGAAATATCCTTTAATGTAGCTTCTTCTGTATCCTCGTAAGCAAAGTCCACATGCTCAAACGTAATATCACCTTTTACATTTTCAAGGTTCACAGCGTCCTCACTGTCAGTGATCTCGGGGTCAGTGCGCATGATCTCAAGGAAACGCCTGAAGCCCGCCATGCCGGACATGTACTGTTCGACAAGCGCTACCACCTTCCTGATAGGGGTGATGAACGTGGAAATGTAAAGGCTGAAAGTGACCAGGTCTACATAATTCAACCTGCCCCGCATGATAGAGTAGCCTCCTGCAGTGATGACAATGACTGAGAGAATGGACAGGGCAAATTCCATGCCGGAGCTGAATATGGCCATCTGCTTGTGATAATCGATCTTGGCTTCAACATGCTGGCGGTTGGCATTATGAAACTTGCGGATCTCTTCTTTCTCGTTGGCGAAAGCTTTGGCGGTTCGTATCCCTGAAAAGCCGGACTCGATCGAGTTGTTGATATCTGCCAGGCGGGCTTTTACCTTTATGTTCGCCCTTGCCATTGAACGCCTCATGATCAGGGTGAACACGACAAAGAGCGGGATCACTGCAAATACTATGCAGGCAAGATGCCATTCAATGGTGCACAGTATGCCGAAAGCACCGCAGAGGGTGAGGAATGAGATGAACAGATCCTCGGGTCCGTGATGCGCGAGCTCCGAGATGTCGAACAGATCTGTGGTGACCCTGCTCATGAGGGCTCCGGTGCGGTTCTTGTTGAAGAAACTGAAGCTCAGTGTCTCCACATGTTCAAACAGCTCCGCGCGCATCTCCGCTTCAATGTAACAGCCGAGCCTGTGTCCCCAGAACGTGATGATGTAGTAGCATACGGTCCTCAGTATGTAAGCGAGGATTATGACGCCCATCACAGTGAAAAATGTCCCGTAGATGCCGTTCGGGAGCAGCTGCTGGATGCAGATCCTGGATATGTAGGGAAATGCGAGCTCGATAAGGGATGCCAGAGTGGCACACCCGAGGTCGAGCAGGAACAGTCCCATGTGATTCTTATAATGCGCCGCGAATAAGCGGAGCGTTCCGTTATTTTTATAGTCCATGTCAAGCATTATAACACAAAGATTCAGATTAGGCGGTAATTTCCTCTGCCTGTCTTTTCTATCGTACCTTCTTCGCAGAGTTTTTTAAGTACCCGCTGCAGCTGTCTCCGGCTGCAGCGGAGTTTCATTACCACTGAGTCAAGGCCGTTGATCTCACCGTCCGGACATACGGTTTTCAGATATACCAGGAACTTCGTTTCAAGATCCGGCTCTGACAGGTTATTGCTGACGGAGTACTCCAGCTTTGAAGCGTAAGACTGCAGCAGCACATGAAGGAACCTGTTGTCTTTTTCGAGCTGCTTTCTGTATTTATTCAGTGACAATGAAATGCATATGACATTGCTCTTCGCTTCCGCGAAGAACAGCGACACTCCATTTTTTGTAAACTCCATGTCACCTATCATTGCAGGGGGTTCAAGCTTATTTACCGGAGTGATGCTCCCGTCATTTCTGATGCCGTATACATAAACAGATCCTTCAACTATGAACATCACCCGTTCATTGATCATGCCGGGGCCGGCAAGAAGTTCGCCTTTTTCAAACTCATAAGCGCGGAAATCCAGCTCCTTTGTATCGAAAAGATCACGGATGTGGTTCACATTGATCCAATATTCCGTTTTCTTCAGGTTTTTTATCTCTTTCATGTGTCAATTGTGACACATGTCACAAACAAATTCAATCCTGTCATATATAATCGCATTCAGAAAAATAAAAAAGAGTGAGATCATGAATAATTCGGTGTTTGAAAATCCTAAGATATCAAGAGTATATCTGCGTCTGGCACTGCCGCTGGTATTGAGCATGGTAGTATCCATGATCTATTACATGGCGGATACATTTTTCGTGGCCAGGACAAATGACGTGAACATTGTTGCGGGAGTGTCGCTCTGCGCACCGCTGTTCACGACATTCATGGCACTGGGAAATATCATGGCCCAGGGTGGCAGCTCGCTGATATCAAGGCTGCTTGGCGGCGGAGACAGGGAGAGCATCCGCAAGGTAAGCGCGTTCTGCTTTTATGTCACGATAGCCACGGGAGTAGTCCTTGCAGTGATCCTTCTGGTGCTGAGGCTCCCGGTCCTTAAGCTGTTAGGCACTGATCCGCAGACATTTGAGCATGCATCTGCTTACTATACTTATATCGTTATCGGGGCGCCTGTCATCA
>SVDE01000195.1 GCA_015057955.1 Lachnospiraceae bacterium
GTTATTCGGGAAGTAGATAAGGATGGATGGGGGATACTTCTTGAAGCAGAGAAGAGGCTTTGATTAATTCAAGTTTGTAAAGGAGAAAAATGATTATGAACAATAAGATAGTTGAAATGCTGCATTTAGATTTAGAACCCGTAGGTATTTTTTTTGGAAACACATCCGCAATTTGTGAACTGGAAGCATCTCCGCAAAAGAGAAACTGTGTCATTCCTTTCGTTTTGACTGCAGCAAAAGGAAAGATCACATCTATAGATGAAAATGGATGTAATTGCCCTGGCGGCGCAGTAGGCGCCTGCTTCGGTGATGGATTCACCCGCTTGAATCCGAATATTCATGTAATGCTTTCACAAGGATTTGGAGAAAACGCTCCTGCAGAAGCACCGCCGATGCTTAAAGAGGGTGAACGCTTTTTTTGCGATGCGGAAACAGCTTTGAAATGGAGAAACAACATGCCGTTCTCCGATAAGGCATATCCAAGAATTGTTTTCGCCCCATTGAGCAGATGGCCTGAAGTCGGCACACCAGATTTAGTATTTATTTTTGCGAACGCAGATCAAATTTCGGCACTTGTCACCATGCAGGGCTTCCATAATGGTAAAGCCGTTAATACACTTGCACCATTTGGAGCTGCATGCCATTCTATCGTCTATGCAGCGGAGCAGATTGATAAGGAAGAACCATATGCAATAATGGGACTTTTTGACATTTCACAAAGAAGCGCTGCCATTAAGGATTACTTGTCGATGACAATGCCGTATAAGCTTTGGGAAGACATGATGAAGGATTTAGATAAAAGCTGCCTGACAACCCATAGTTGGGAAAAAATCGAAGAAAGGTTGTAAGCGACAACTTCTCATTTGCAGGGATGTCGCAAAATCGAAGTTTGTTTGGAAGAATCTATGAAGAAGACGTTAGTTTTTTACAAGCCTAAATATGCTGATCTGGCTATAAAACTGCGCGACAACTATCGTGCACATGATCATGAGGAAACAGATATCGTTTCTGTAGAGGAACATGACGATATTGAATTCGCCGAAAAAATGCAGTATGACGAAGCGGTTTTTATTGAAGATAGTGATACAGTTACTTTTCATGATATTAAATCAGGATATACAAACAGACTTCCTGTCTCAGATTTGTTTTATAACGATCAAAAGCCCGATTCCCTTGAAGCTGTCACAAGCAGAGCTGCGCTCAACATACTGGCGGACGCCATATCTGATGTAGGATCATGGTGGTGCTGGCATGTGGGTAACGATATGCTTCAGCTGGAGTTCTGTGATGTGCAGCTTTATGATGAAACAAAAGCCGAGGAAGAAACCCATACTACTGATGTTCTGGCTGTGCGCTTCTATGGTCATGTCTTTGCGGTCTTTCTGGATGATCTGAATGATGAAAACTGGCATGAAAGATTCCGTGATGACGACTCGATCCTTTATCCTGTCGATACATATGACATGGCATTTAACGATAAAAAAGAGGCTGAGTCGTTATTGAAAGATTACAGAAACCTGATTCCCGTCAAAAACTTCAAAGGTGCGGAAACACTGGTAACCGCAAAAAACATTCTCTGTGCCCGCTGTAATGAAGTTGGCTTTATCGTTGGCGGCAATGAAATAGAAATCGTAGGGAAAAGGGGGAAATATACGGAAGAAGAAATAGAGCCGTTGTCAAGAAAGTGGTGGGAATACTGGAAAGACTACTGGCGTTTAAGAGGGACGCGTGATGCCTTGCCAAAAGACTATGCCTGCGAAGTGACAATTCCTGTGGATAAGGAGGATCCGCAGGGGAATTGGTAGTATATAGAATGACAAATTCGGGTTTGTCGATCCAAAGCTCTGAAACCTATTGATTTTCCTGTATTTCCCGCAGGTATGCTGCCATAAATAGCTCTGTTTTCCCTTGTTTTTACCCATATAAACCGAAACGAGGGCAGCGTCTTTATATCAGGTATCGCCGTTTGAGCGAAATACACCCCTTGCACAAACCAGAGAGTTTATGCAAGGGGCATTTCGTTTTCATAGTCAGCGATTATCTGTTCTTTTCAATATCTTGCCACAGAGCATTGGTCAAGATCTCGGCATCATCTCCGATGAAGACCTTAGCAGCATCTTCATCGCCCTGAAGCTGCCAAAGCATTCAGGCGGTCATATAGCCATCTGTGCGAAGCTGCATATCACCGTGCTCTGCGTTCACGCAACGCCCGCGAACTTTTGCCAGACTGTCAGGCAGTATGTTATAGACCTCCTTCAGCGCCTGCAGCGGTGAGACCCCATTGTATTCTGCGTTGGAGTCTGGCTTGCCCATATCATCAGAAGTGCCGGTGGATGCGGTCATGAAATAGCTTACGTTGATATCTGCAGGATCGTATGCCCAGCCCATCGACATGGCCAGCATCGGATAGGCTGCGCTGCCGGTGAAAAGCGTTGAATACAGCTTGCTGTTTTCAAATTTCGTCACGGCATTAATGGCTCCGGCTCCGCCTTGAGAATAACCTGCGACACCCATATTGGATTTATCAACGCTGACTTTGATCTCGCTTTGATTCAGGACATAGTCCAGTGTGAAAGATGCCGTTTCACCTGTACCGGGCTGAGGATCGTCATTGCCAACCACGATGAATCCCCACGAAGCAAGCCGTTCAAAGAAAGGCAGATAGGTCTTGGCAGGTGTCTGGCTTCCGTTAACCACCATGATCAGCGGATATTGCTTCGCTGAGGCCTTAAGCTCAGAAGGATAATAGATATAAATGTTTTTGACAGACTTGTTTTCGGATTGAACGGTGATCTGTTCAACAGAAAAGCTGCCCTGGCCAAGATATTTTTTCTCAAGGTCGCCACCTGTCTGGACCAATTCATAGTAGTTTTCCGGTAAACGCGGATCGTTCAACGTCTTGTGGTTCTTAATCTGCTGGACCACAAAAAACACGGCAATTGCCAGTACGATCACACCCAAAATGATTCCAATCACTTTTAATACCTTCTTCATAAACTGAATTCCTTCCCCGGCCTATTGACATCTCATCAGGCCAACCGTATAATCTAAGTGGTACTTATGTTCGTTATCGGAACAATTGTACCGAACATGAGTGATTGTACGCGTGGGTCATCCCGATGTCAACGAGCCTGGCTCTATGCGGAACAAAACGAAGGGATTTGTTCCTCTATGAAAAAGAATCAAACAGTTTTTCTGAAGCTGTGCCTGGCAGATGCGCTGATCAGGCTCCTTGAGACCAGGGAATACGCAGATATCAACATCAATGAGATCTGCGAACTGGCTGATGTCGGCAGGACAACTTTTTACCGCCACCTGGACAAGAACAACGGGAAGGAAGAACTCCTTCTCTTCAAGATCGCCTATGAGTGGGATCGTTATCAGGAGAAGCATGATGAGGAAATAACGAAGGATCCGAATCTGGGGATGTCAAGCTACATCTACGAAAACAGAAAGTTGTTCTCTCTTCTTTACAAGAAAGGGCTCATCACCCTTCTGATGCGGGCATTTGAAGTCCTCGTTCCCGGTGGAGAAGTATATGATAAGAATCTGTCGTACCTGATGTCGTTCTTTACTTATGGGTATTTTGGAATCATCTACCAATGGATCAAATATGATTTTGACGAGACGCCGGAGCAAGTCAAGAAGCATATCGACGAGACGATATTTTCGGCCATGGGTAAATAACAGAAACCGTATCGCCACAGATGCATTCGTACAAATGTCACAGGCTCCCGTTTGCCACGCCTTGTTATATCCTGTTATGGGTTAATCTTTCCCTTGCTTTTGCCCTTATGAGCGGCGCGGGCGTTATAAAAACGGTGTAGCATTTAATAAAGGGATTCGGTGAGCAGATTGCGGAAAATCCTTTGTTTGGGGCGGTTTCAGAGGACTTCATTAACGCCCTATAATCACTGGCGGATGCCTGTGATTTCAGGAATTACAAATTCGGATTTGTGAGGAACAGATATGAAAACAATATATCTGATCGGCGGTACAATGGGCGTCGGTAAAACGACGGTAAGTCAGCAGCTGAAAAAGGAGTTGCCGAACAGTGTTTTTCT
>SVDE01000057.1 GCA_015057955.1 Lachnospiraceae bacterium
GGCTCTGACTGCGTAAAGGTCGGTATCGGCCCTGGTTCCATCTGTACAACACGTGTTGTTGCAGGTATCGGTGTTCCTCAGATCTCAGCTGTCATGGACTGCTATGCAGCTGCCAAGGAATACGGCATTCCTATCATTGCTGACGGCGGCATCAAGTATTCAGGTGACATTACAAAAGCAATCGCTGCAGGCGCGAGCGTCTGCATGATGGGAAGCCTGTTCGCCGGATGTGATGAGGCTCCCGGCGACTATGAGATCTATCAGGGACGTAAGTATAAGGTATACAGAGGCATGGGTTCCATCTCCGCCATGGAGGCAGGCTCCAAAGACAGATACTTCCAGCAGAACATGCAGAAGCTTGTCCCTGAAGGAGTTGAAGGACGTGTGGCTTATAAGGGTTCTGTTGAAGATACCGTATATCAGCTCATGGGCGGTCTCCGTTCAGGTATGGGTTACTGCGGCGTCACAACAATAAAGGAACTCAATGAGAGAGGCAAATTCGTCAAGATGACAGCTGCAGCCCTCCGTGAGAGCCATCCTCATGATATCCAGATCACAAGAGAATCGCCGAACTACTCATCATCTCTTAGCTGATCACATATGCGCGGATGATCCGCACAAAATATTAAAACATCACAGATCCCATAGTTATCACGGACCAGTATCCGATCGTTCGTGGCAGCTATGGGATTTGCAGTTAAAGTATGTTATAATCACCCTGTTATGCTCGGAGGGGACATATGCAGACTTTAAACATAAAAAAACTGGACGAACGGGCAATCCTGCCTACATATGGGTCTGAATTCAGTGCCGGCGCAGATCTTTATGCCTGCACAGACGGACCTGTGACCATCGCACCGGGTGAAACCTATCTGTTTCATACCGGTCTGGCAATGGAGATACCCGAAGGGTATGCCGGACTGATATTTGCCAGGAGCGGACTGGCTACAAAGAAAGGGCTGGCTCCTTCAAACAAAGTCGGTGTCGTCGATGCTGATTATAGGGGAGAGATAATGGTCTCCATCTTCAATCATTCCGGGAAGGAACAGACTGTTGAACACGGGGAACGCATTGCCCAGATGGTCATATGCCCGTTCATCGCTGCAAAATGGAATGTTGTTGATGAACTAAGTGATACTGTCCGGGGAACCGGCGGGTTCGGCAGCACCGGTGCAAAATAGTTTGGATTATGGACAGATACAGATTTCAGATCCTTGACGGTACAAGCCTTAAGCTGCTTGCGCTGGCGTTCATGACCGTGGATCACGTAGGAATGATAATTTTCCCAAGAGTGATCGTGCTGCGTCTGATAGGAAGGCTTGCCTTTCCTTTGTTCGCCTTCATGATAGCCGAGGGCTGCTATTATACCAGAAATAAGAAAAAATACTTTGGCCTTATTCTGGCTGTGGGTATCTTGTGTCAGGTCATAGCATATGTATCCCAAAGAACCCTTTATATGTGTACGCTGATCACGTTTGCCATGTCTCTTGTGATCATATTCGCGCTGCAGAGGGCAATCCCGGACAGGAACAGACAAAAGGGCACAGATCCGGGAAAGATCAGCGGACCGTGGTGTCTGATCACCGCCGGCCTTATCGTGCTTTCGGCATTTATTACAATATGGCTGCCTAAGCTGCTGCCCGGTACAGACTTTAAGGTGGATTACGGATTCTTCGGCGTCCTTCTTCCGGTTGTGGTCTATCTGCCTAATCTGTTCCTCACTGATAAGGGAGTGCTGTGCAGACTCATCCAGACCGCGCTGCTTGCAGTATGGGTGTTCCCGTTGTGGCTGACCAGCAATAAATATGAATGGTTTGCCGTGTTTTCCGCCGTTTTCCTGCTGCTTTACAACGGAAGGCGCGGAAGACTCAGGCTGAAATATCTTTTCTACATTTATTACCCTGTACATCTCGGGGTGATATACATGATCGGAACGGTCATATCAAAATAGTATTTGGACAGGAGCATATTGAGAATGAAAAAGTATGACATCATCATCATCGGCGCCGGCCCCGGAGGCATATTTTCGGCATATGAACTTAATAAGCTTGACAGCTCGCTTAAGATAGCTGTTTTTGAAGAAGGACAGCCTCTGGAGAAAAGACGCTGCCCCATAGATGGTGACAGGATAAAGACCTGCATTCACTGCAGGACATGTGCCATCATGCACGGATTCGGAGGCGCCGGGGCATTTTCCGATGGAAAATACAACATTACCAATGATTTCGGGGGCAGCCTTCATGAGTATATCGGCAAGGAGAAAGCCACCGAACTGATGGAATATGTTGACAAGATAAACATGACCAACGGTGGAGAAGGGGCCAGGCTGTATTCAACAGCAAACACGGCAATAAAGAAACTCTGCCTTCAGAATCAGCTGCATCTTCTGGATGCATCTGTAAGACATCTTGGCACTGACAAGAATTATGTCGTTCTCAAAAACCTTTATGAGAAAATGAAGGACAGTATCGACTTCTATTTCAATACTCCCGTTTCAAAGCTGGAAGTGGTGGAGCATGAGTATAAAGTGATCACAGAGGCAGGTGAATTCATTGCCCCGAAGTGTATCGTATCCGTCGGCAGGAGCGGAAGCAAATGGATCGAAGGCATGTGCCGCGAGCTTAACATAAAGACTCTGAGCAACAGGGTTGACCTTGGCGTACGCGTTGAGCTTCCGGCTGAGATCTTTTCACATCTTACAGACGAGCTTTATGAGAGCAAGATCGTTTACCGTACAGCAAAATACGGCGACCTTGTCCGTACATTCTGCATGAACCCGCACGGACTTGTGGTAAATGAGAATACCAACGGCATCGTGACAGTTAACGGACATAGTTTTGAAGACCCTGAAAAGCATACGGAAAATACCAATTTTGCCCTGCTTGTCTCGAAGCATTTTACCGAGCCGTTCAACGACAGCAACGCTTATGCCGAGAACATAGTAAAACTCTCCAACATGCTCGGAGGCGGTGTCATAGTTCAGAGGTTTGGAGATCTTATAAACGGAAAGAGAAGTACACAGAAACGTATCGATGAATCGTTTACCAGGCCCACTCTTAAGGCAACAGCAGGGGACTTGTCCCTGGTCATCCCCAAGAGGATACTTGACGGCATCATAGAGATGATCTACGCACTGGATAAGATCGCCCCCGGAACAGCCGGAATGGACACTTTGCTCTACGGTGTTGAGGTCAAATTCTATAACATGCAGGTCATGCTTTCAGACAGGCTTGAGACTGAATATCCGGGTCTTTACATGATAGGCGACGGCAGCGGTGTGACACATTCCCTTTCACATGCTTCGGCAAGCGGCATATTTGTAGCACGTGACATCTGCAGCACTTATTAAGCCGTTGAAAAAAGAGCTTATTAATAATCAAGTTTTTTATCTAAATATGTACAATATAGATAATTGACTGAAATGTGGATGAGTGTTATAAATTATGTAGATTTTGTGAATAATAGTATTAGGTATAGTTTTGGATATATGGCCCAAATGTTTCTACCGCAGCGCCTTTAAGCTGCGACTACCGGTAAAAGCGGATCATACAGACTTTTTTGTGGTCCGTTTTTCTATTTTCACAACGGAGTTTTAACAGTATGAAATTATTAGAAGACAAGATATTAGCAGAAGGCAGGGTATATCCCGGTAAAGTACTTAAAGTAGGTGCGTTCCTCAACCACCAGATCGACGTTCCGTTCCTTACTGTACTTGGTGAAGAGTTCTACAGACTTTTCAAAGATGAAAACATCACAAAGATACTGACTGTTGAGACTTCAGGCATAGCTGTCGCATATCCGGTCGCACAGCTGTTCAATGTTCCGCTTCTTTTCGGGAAGAAAAACAAGACAAAGAATCTCTCTGATGACTGCTACTGCGCAAAAGTAACGTCCTATACGCACGGAACAGTCTATGAAGTCGTTGTCGAAAAACAGTTCCTGACATCTGCGGATCATGTTCTGCTCATTGATGATTTCCTCGCTAACGGATGTGCTCTTGAAGGTCTTCTCGACATATGCGCCCAGGCCGGCGCGACTGTTGCGGGAGCCGGTATCGTCATCGAGAAGGCTTTCCAGGACGGTGGAAAGAAACTCAGGGAGAGAGGCTTGAGAGTCGAATCTCTCGCAAGGATAGCTGACATGGATGCCGAAAATGGTATCACATTTATCAGCCAGGATTGATTATGTAAGCGCCGGCGGCGCCAAATAATAAATAATTTTTTTGATAATGTATGGAGGAAAACAATGAAATCATTCAAAAAGGTACTTGCTGTTGTACTGTCAGTGATCATGGTATGCGGACTTCTTGCTGCATGCGGTGGCGGCGCAGCTAACACAGGCAAGGGTGATGATGGCGCAAAAGTTGTTGCAGGTCTTATCTGCCTTCACGATGAGAACTCAACATACGATGCAAACTTCATCAAAGCTTTCAAGGAAGCATGCGAGTCGATCGGCCTTAAGGAAGGCGAGACTTACTTCGTCACCACCGGCGTTCCCGAAGGACAGGAGTGCTACGAGGAAGCCTGCAACATGGCTGAGAGAGGATGCAATGTCGTATTTGCCGACAGCTTTGGCCATGAGGACTACATGATCGAGGCTGCTAAAGAATATCCCGATGTTCAGTTCTGCCATGCTACCGGTACAAAGGCTCATACAGAAGGCCTTGACAACTATCACAACGCATTTGCTGACATATTCCAGGGACGTTTCCTTGCAGGTGTTGCAGCAGGCATGAAGCTCAACGAGATGATCGAAGCTGGCGAGATCACAGCTGACAAGGCAGTCATGGGTTATGTCGGAGCTTTCACATATGCTGAAGTTATCTCAGGATATACATCATTCTATCTTGGAGCAAAGTACATGTGCCCGTCAGTAACCATGAAGGTTACATTCACAGGCTCATGGTATGATGAGACAAAGGAAAAAGAAGGCGCTCAGTCCCTGATCTCTTCAGGCTGCGTACTTATCAGCCAGCATGCTGACTCAATGGGTGCTCCTACAGCCTGCGAGACAGCCGGCGTTCCCGACATCTCCTACAACGGATCAACTGTTGATTCATGCCCGAACACATTCATCGTTTCATCAAGGATCGACTGGGCTCCTTACTACAAGTACTGCTTCGACTGCGTAAAGAATGCGACAGCTATCGATACAGACTGGACAGGAACCATCGAAACAGGTTCTGTAGTTCTTACAGATGTAAACGAGAAGGCTGCAGCTGCAGGAACAGCTGACAAGATCGCTGAGGTCTCCAAGGCTATCCAGGACGGCTCACTTCAGGTATTCGACACAACAACATTCACAGTCGGCGGAAAAGCTCTTGATTCATACATGGCAGACGTTGACACAGATCCCGCTTACGAGGGAGATACAGAAGTTATCGAGAATGGTGCTTTCCAGGAATCCAAGTTCCGTTCAGCTCCTTACTTCGACGTACAGATCGACGGCATCGAGCTTCTTGATACAGCATTCTAATATCTAATCTGAAATATGGGGAGGCCCCTTGCGGGGTCTCCCTAATTTTGCTTAAAGGAGAAGGGTAGTGGAAGAACGCATCCCTGTTCTGCAGTTAAAGAACATAACAAAACGTTTTGGCGAGATAACGGCCAATGAAGATGTCTCTCTTGATGTATATCAGGGAGAAATTTTGGCATTATTGGGAGAAAACGGCTCTGGCAAGACAACTCTCATGAACATGATCTCCGGCATATATTTCCCGGATGAGGGTGAGATAATCGTAAGGGGTCAGAAAGTATCCATCACATGTCCGAAAGACGCTTATGATCTTGGCGTCGGAATGGTGCATCAGCATTTTAAACTTGTTGATGTGCTTACTGCTGCCGAGAACATAGTACTTGGCCTGAAGGAAAAAGGAGCCCTTGACATCAAGGCAGCTTCTGCCAGGATAAAAGAGATATGCGACAGATACGGATTCAGTGTTGATCCAAACCAGAAGATCTACAACATGAGCGTTTCACAGAAGCAGACTGTTGAGATCGTAAAGGTCCTGTACAGAGGAGCGGATATACTTGTTCTTGACGAACCTACAGCCGTCCTTACTCCGCAGGAGACAGAGAAACTGTTCAACGTCATGAGAAACATGAAAGCTGACGGCAAATCGATCATCATTATCACGCACAAGCTTCATGAAGTTCTCGAAATATCCGACAGGGTTGCCATACTTCGAAAAGGTAAGTATATCTGTGATGTTGTGACTAAGGACGCCAACACCCAGGAACTCACTGACGCCATGGTCGGCCGAAGCGTTGCCCTTAATATCGAAAGGCCTGACCCCGTGGATCCTTCTCCCAAGATAGTGATAGAAGGACTGACCGTTAAAAGCTCGGACGGAGTCACAAAACTCAAGGATGTATCCTTCAACATAAACAGCGGCGAGATCCTCGGTATCGCAGGAATCTCCGGCAATGGCCAGAAAGAACTGCTCGAGTCGATCGCCGGACTTCAGAGAGTATCAAAAGGCTCCATTTCCTATATCGATGATGACGGAAAGAGTATCTCCCTGATAGGAATGGATCCGCTTGAGATATCGAACATGGGTATCTCACTATCGTTTGTTCCCGAAGACAGACTGGGCATGGGCCTGGTTGGAAACATGGATCTGTCACAGAACATGGCTCTCCGTTCATTCAGGAACAATAAAGGAATTTTTGTAGATAAAAAATCTCCGCACATTCTTGCAGAGCACGTTGTGGAAGAACTGGAAGTCAATACTCCCGGCATTTCAACACAGGTCCGTAAGCTTTCGGGCGGCAATGTCCAGAAAGTACTTGTCGGAAGGGAGATCGCGGCATCACCTAAGGTGCTGCTGACAGCATATGCGGTCCGCGGACTGGACATCAATTCTTCTTATACGATCTATGATCTTCTGAATAAACAGAAGAAAAAAGGTGTAGCTGTCGTTTATGTCGGAGAAGATCTGGATGTGCTTCTTGAACTGTGCGACAGGATACTTGTCCTGTGCGGCGGCCAGGTTTCAGGCATTGTTGACGGCCGCTCAACAAACAAGAAAGAAGTCGGACTTATGATGACGAGTTTAACAGGAGGTGACGATAATGAATAAAGAACCTCTTTTCCATATAACGCGTAACTCTAACATAAAATGGTACAAGGCATGGATCATCAGGGCCATTGCCATCATACTGGCCCTCATATTGTGCGGTATCATTACTTCAATGACAACAGGATTAAATCCCATAGGCGTCTACGGCACGATGATCGACGGCGTTTTCGGCACGTCGAGAAGAATATGGATGCTCCTTCAGAACATGGCCATACTTCTGTGTATATCACTTGCTCTTGCCCCTGCATTTAAGATGAAGTTCTGGAACCTCGGCGGAGACGGACAGTCCCTGATGGGAGCACTTGGCGCAGCTGCTGTCATGATCCTTCTTGGCGACAGGCTTCCAAGCGGACTGCTCATCATTGTAATGATCGTGGTCTCGATCCTGTGCGGCATCATATGGGCTGTGATCCCCGCATTCTTTAAGGCGGTATTCAATACAAATGAAACTCTTTTCACCCTCATGATGAATTATGTTGCGATACAGCTCGTCGCTTTCTTCGTCATAGTATGGGAGGTGCCGAGAGGATCCGGAAAGATAGGCATTATCAACCAGAATACACAGGCCGGATGGTTCCCGTCATTGTTCGGATCAAAGTATATGATCAACCTGCTTGTTGTCATAATCCTGACAGTACTTATTTATGTTTACATGAATTATACAAAACACGGCTATGAGCTGGCTGTTGTCGGTGAGTCGGAAGCTACTGCAAAGTATGTCGGCATCAAGACAAAGAGAGTCGTTATCAGGACAATGGTTCTCTCCGGCGCTTTATGCGGTATCGCAGGTCTCCTTCTGGTAGGCGGAAGCGAGCATACACTTACAACTACACTTGTTGACGGCAGAGGATTCACGGGTGTCATGGTAGCATGGCTTGCCAAGTTCAATCCGCTTGTCATGATACTTACCACATTCCTTTTGGTATTCCTTGACAGGGGAGCTACAGAGATAACAACGATCTACGGACTGAACGACAGTTTCGGAGCGATCATCACAGGCATTATCCTGTTCTTTATCCTGGGAAGCGAGTTCTTCCTTAACTATCGGATCGCGTTTAGAAAATCCGGAAAGGAGGCTGCGTGATGTTTGATTTCCTTGTATCATTTATCCCCAGAGCAGTCACACAGGGCATTCCGCTCATGTACGGAAGTGTCGGTGAGACAATAACAGAGAAGAGCGGAAACCTTAACCTCGGAACTGCAGGTATCATGTACGTTGGAGGTATCAGCGGCGTTATCGGAGCATTCCTTTATGAGAACGGTGCCGGCAAGAACGGAATGAACGGATTCCTTGCCATCTTTATCCCGCTCATCTGCTGCCTGCTCGGTTCTCTTATCATGGGACTGATCTACTGCTTCCTGACTGTATCATTAAGGGCAAACCAGAATGTTACAGGTCTTGCGCTCACTACATTCGGCGTAGGCTTTGGAAACTTCTTCGGAGGCTCCCTCATTAAACTGTCAGGATCGGATGTTCCGTCGATCGCACTTTCAAAAACTAGTGCTTTCTTCTCGATGAAGCTGCCTTTTGCAAACAAGCTCGGATGGTTCGGAAAGATATTCCTTTCCTACAGTTTCCTTGCTTATCTTGCCATTGCGTTTGCGCTCATAGCTGCGATAACAATATCCAAGACACGTACCGGACTTAACCTCAGAGCAATTGGTGAGAGCCCTGCGACTGCGGATGCAGCCGGCATAAATGTTACCAGATATAAATATTTCGCAACATGTATAGGGGCCATGGTCTCCGGACTCGGCGGTTTGTACTATGTTATGGATTATGCATGCGGCATCTGGTCGAATGATGCGTTCGGTGACAGAGGATGGCTTGCCATCGCCCTCGTCATATTCACGATCTGGAGACCGGGCCACAGTATCTGGGCATCGATCCTTTTCGGTGGACTTTATATCCTCCATATTTTCATTCCTACAGGAACGAATCTTGCGATCAAAGAGATCTACCAGATGGCTCCGTTCGTGGTAACGATCATTGTCCTGATCTTTACAAGTGTCAGGAACAAAAAGGAAAATCAGCCTCCTGCATCTCTTGGAAGTTCATATTTCAGGGAAGACAGATGATCCTTTAAATTTGATCTATCAGAAGGGACAGCTCCGGCTGTCCCTTTTATTTGCCTTTAAACGCAGTTCATATGGCTTAAAATACCGTTCATGGGCGTTCATATTACCCATGCATATGAAAAGTGATACATTGTCAATGTATTTATCAAAGGAAAGGATAATGATACATGACAATATCGCTTCGCCTTAATGAGACTGATGCCCAGCTGGTCAAGGCATTTGCAAATTACAAAAATCTGTCCGTATCCGCTTATATACGCACACTGGTGATGGATGACATAGAAGCGGAATACATGAGGGTTCTGGAAAGATACCTGGACATGCCGGAGCCATGGCCTGAATGACAATAAAAGACCGCATCTGTATTGTTCCATTCTTGTTTTTAATATATCAAAGTGATAGAATCACTCTGGATCATTATAAAATGGGAGGGAACTATATAAATGTTAACCGTTTTAGATCATGCACTCATCAAACACAAATTAACCATCATGCGTCAGGCGGATACATCCACCTACATCTTCAAGCAGAATCTTGACGAGATTGCCAAACTCATGGCGTATGAAGTCACCAGGAACATTCCGCTCAAAGAGATCCCGATCCGCACCCCCATATGCGACACTACAGGCTATGAGCTGGATCAGAAGATAGTTCTGGTCCCTATCTTAAGAGCCGGCATTGGCCTTGTTGACGGATTCAGGGATATCATCCCTACTGCCAAGATCGGACATATCGGTATATTCAGGGACGAGAAAACACTCGAACCGCATGAGTATTTCGCTAAATTCCCCAAGGACATGGATAAATCCATTGTCATTGTGACCGATCCCATGCTCGCTACCGGCGGAAGTGCTTCAGCTGCTATCACCAACATCAAGAAACGCGGCGCACAGAAGATCCTTCTTGTATGCCTTGTCGGTGTTCCTGAAGGCGTAGCACGTATCGAGCAGGATCATCCGGATGTTGATATCACACTGGCAGCTCTTGATGAAAAACTCAACGAGGTCGGTTATATCGTTCCCGGACTTGGCGATGCCGGAGACAGACTGTTCGGCACCATCTAATATTAAGGAGAATTAAATATGGCAACTTTACTTTATCAGGGCCATTCAAGCTTCCGGCTTGTTTCAGACTCTGGTCTTGTTGTATACATCGATCCATATAAGGGAAATGGCTACAACATCCCGGCAGATGTCATTTTAGTGACGCATCAGCACTTTGACCACTGCCGTACGGACATCGTGACCAAGAAGGACGACTGTACCATAATAACCAATTTTGAAGCATATTCAGACGGTGAGTATAACTCATTCGAGATAAATGACATGCTCGTTGAGGCTGTACCCGCATATAACCGCAACCATCCCAAAGAGGAGTGCGTGGGCTATATCATCGAAGTCGATGGCAGGACATTATATTTCCCCGGCGACACCGGTATCACCGAAGAAATGAAGGAATATCCTGCAAGAAACATTGACATTTTCTTCGTTCCGATGGATGGTGTATATACCATGACTGTTGACGAAGCAAAACAGTGCTGTGAGATCGTTAAGGCAAAATACTGCGTTCCGATCCATACAGCTCCGCAGTATCAAAGGGACGATGACAAGCTTTACGACATTGAAACAGCAGAAAAGTTTGAGGGTAGCATAAAAGTCATCATTAAGCCGGGTGAGAATATCGTAATATGACGATCAGGGAGCAGAAAGAGGAACTCGAAAAACTCACATTAAGTGAATTTGCGGTTAAGAGCTGTGAATCAAAAGGCAGGGAGCGGGATGTAATACCATGTGACATCCGCACCTGCTTTCAGCGTGACCGGGACAGGATACTCCACTGCAAATCCTTCCGCCGCCTTAAGCATAAGACACAGGTGTTCCTTGCTCCGATGGGAGACCATTACAGGACAAGGCTCACGCACACGCTTGAGGTATCACAGATCGCCAGAACGATCGCCACTTCATTAAGGCTTAATGAAGATCTGACCGAGGCGATAGCGCTTGCACACGATCTTGGGCATACACCTTTCGGACACGCAGGCGAGAGGACTTTGGACAGGAAATATGAGTTCAGCCACAGCAGGCAGAGCCTCAGGGTAGTTGATATCCTCGAGAACAACGGAAAGGGCCTGAATCTGACCTTCGAAGTCAGAGACGGCATTCTCAATCACGGGATGTCCGGAAAACCCCAGACACTTGAAGGCAGGATCGTCAGGCTTGCTGATAAGATCGCCTATACAAATCATGACATGGATGATGCGATCAGGGCCGGTATCCTTACTGAAGAAGATGTTCCTGCGCAGATCCGTTCTGTGCTCGGACAGACACATGGTGAGAGACTTGACTTCATGGTCAAGGACATAATTTACAGCTCGCAGGGAAAGAACGATATCATAATGACGCCCGAAGTGTTTGAAGCGTTTCAGGAACTCAGGGCATTCATGACTGAAAACCTGTATTTCAATCCGACCTGCAAATCCGAAGAACGTAAGGCCGATATCATGCTTTCGGAGCTGTACGATTATTATATTGAAAATACGGAGAAGATGCCCCCGGAATATGTCCGGCTCATAACTGAACTTGGAACTGAACCCGGAAGAGCGGTGTGTGACTACATTTCGGGAATGACCGATGTCTATTCCGTATATGTTTATGAAGAACTGTTTGTGCCTAAGTTTTGGGAGAAGTAGATGTTTTACCCTCAGGAGATAATCGATCAGGTCATAGAAGCCAATAACATAGTTGATGTTATCGGCAGTTATGTGCCGCTGACGAAAAAAGGGTCGACATACTTCGGGCTTTGTCCGTTCCATAGTGAAAAGACACCTTCGTTTTCAGTTACGGACAACGGATCAAAGCAGATGTTTTACTGCTTTGGCTGCCATACGGGCGGCAGCGCGCTGACGTTCATCATGAAATATGAGAACTATTCATATTCTGAAGCGCTTAAAGTCCTTGCTGACAGAGCCGGGATAACATTGCCGAAACCGGATTATTCCCAGGCAGTATCAGAGCGGTACAAAAAGAAGCAGAGGATACTTGACGCTTACAAAGACGCAGCCATTTATTATGTCCATCTGCTCAGGTCTGAAAGAGGAGCAAATGCATATAAATACATAAAAGACAGAGATCTTGATGATAAGACCATAAGGGACTTCGGCCTCGGGTATTCCGATAAGTACAGGGACGATCTGTATCAGTATCTTAAAAAGAAGGGCTATACAGATGAGGAATTGAAAGATACGGGCCTGGTCTCCATAAGGGAAACCGATACCCACGACTATTTCTGGAACAGGCTGATGTTTCCCATAATGGATACTTCAAACAGGGTGATCGCTTTCGGCGGAAGAGTGCTCGGGCAGGGAGAACCAAAGTATCTGAACTCTCCTGAAACTATCTGCTTTGAAAAGAGCCGAAACCTGTACGGACTGAATATCGCAAAAAGACACAAGGGGAAAGATCTGATACTTGTTGAAGGGTACATGGACGTTATTTCCCTGCATCAGGCCGGATTTACAAATGCGGTTGCCTCACTTGGAACAGCTCTTACAGATAACCATGCGTCTGTGCTCAAAAGATATACCGATAATGTTCTGATCTCTTATGATTCGGACGGTGCAGGACAGGATGCAGCGCTCAGGGCGTTGCCAAAACTCAAATCAGCAGGCATAAATGCAAAAGTTGTTGACCTGAATCCGTATAAAGACCCGGATGAACTGATAAGGGCACTGGGTGCGGATGAATACAGAAAACGCTTGAAAGAGGCTGTAAATGGCTTTATTTTCGAAGTCGGCGTACTTAAACGGTCATACGATCTTGAGGACCCCGGTGAAAAGACGCGATTCGGGAATGAAATTTGCAACAGATTAAGTTATATAAATGACGAACTTGAAGTAGAGAATTACCTGCAGGTCTTCTGCGCGCGTTATAAACTTGATTATGAAATAATGAGTTCCAAGGTAAAGAAGCTTGCGCTTGGACATGAGGGAGTTGAATACGCGCCTAAGACTTCAGGAAATAATATTAATAAAGATAACAGGCAGAAAGACGGACTTGAACAGAACCAGAAGATGCTGTTGGCTCATTTGGCAAATGACCCCTCATTATATGAAAAATTATCGAAAATTATCGATGAATCTGACTTTGGGTTGACACCATATGATATAATAGCAAAGTTAATGTTCAATCAGTTCAGACAGGGGAAGTTTAATCCTGCCGGCATCATCAGTTCCTTCGAGGACTGCAATGATCAGGAGCAGGCAGCACAGATCCTTTATAACGACTTCGCTGACATGGATGATGAGACCAGAAAAAAAGCGCTCACAGACTGTGTGAAAAAGCTCAAAACAAACCATATCAGCAGGATGATCGAAGAAGAAAAGGATATTGTAAAGATACTGGAACTGAAAAAGGAACAGGAATATCTTAAAAAGCTTGTTATTTTTAAGGAGTGAATGATTGGATGGGCGAAGAAGCAAACGTATTTGAAGAGTGTCTTGAAAAACTGATAAAAGACGCTGAAAGCAGAAAGAATTTCATTGAATATTCTGAGATAGACAAGTATTTCCCCGGAATGGATCTCAGCAATGAAAAGATCGATCAGATAGTCGATTATCTCGCAAACAGGGGTATTGACGTGCTTCGTACAGATCTGAACGAAGACGCTCTGCTCATGGATTTTGAAGATGATCTTAAATCAATCGATGAACTCTCGGATGAAGACCTTGAGGCTGAGATAGACCTCGATCTTGATCTGTCGGAACTCGAAAACAACATAAACATAGAAGACCATGTAAGGATGTATCTTAAGGAGATCGGCAAGGTGCCCCTCCTTACTTCCGAAGAAGAGATCGAGCTGGCAAAACGCATGGAAGAGGGCGATGAAGAGGCAAAAGCCAGGTTGGCAGAGGCCAACTTAAGGCTTGTTGTCAGTATCGCAAAAAGATATGTGGGACGCGGAATGCAGCTCCTGGATCTTATTCAGGAAGGCAACCTCGGTCTCATGAAAGCAGTAAAGAAGTTCGATTACAGAAAAGGATATAAGTTCTCGACATACGCCACATGGTGGATCCGTCAGGCTACAACAAGGGCGATCGCCGATCAGGCAAGAACTATCCGTATCCCTGTTCATATGGTTGAGACCATCAACAAGCTCCTGAGAGTCTCCAGACAGCTGCTTCAGGAACTTGGCCGTGAGCCAACCAATGAAGAGATCGCTGAGAGAATGGAGATCCCTGTTTCCAGAGTCCGTGAGATCATGAAGATCTCCCAGGATCCCATATCTCTTGAGACTCCGATAGGTGAGGAGGAAGATTCCCATCTCGGTGATTTCATCAAAGATGAGAACATCACTTCTCCTGCTGATGCGGCTGCATTTGTCCTGCTCAAGGAACAGCTAAATGAAGTCCTCGGCACACTTACCGAGAGAGAGCAGGAGGTTCTTAAACTCAGGTTTGGACTTGATGACGGCCGGACAAGGACTCTTGAAGAGGTCGGCAAGGAGTTTAATGTAACACGTGAACGTATCAGACAGATAGAAGCAAAAGCTTTAAGAAAACTCCGCCATCCGAGCAGGAGCAGAAAACTTAAAGATTTTCTTGACTGATAAGATGAGCTAAAGAGCCGTCCTCCGGACGGCTCTTTTCATAAGTTTATAGAGGAGATCATGGGAATATCATACAGGCTTAAACACATCGCAGGCCTTGTCACTCCCGGATACAGAGCGGCAGACATAGGGACTGATCACGGGTATGTGCCGGTGTTCCTGGTAAAAGAGGGCATATCACCATCTGCCATTGCTGTTGACATAAGCAGGGATTCTCTCCTGAAAGCCGAGGAACTGGCTGAAAGAGCCGGTCTCTCCGACAGGATAGAATGCAGGCTGTCGGACGGGTTGGAAAATCTGATGCCGGGAGAAGCTGATGCTGTGATCATATCCGGAATGGGCGGGATCCTGATGTGCAGCATCATGGAGGCACACCCGGAAATACTTGAAACCGTAAAAGAGATAATA
>SVDE01000196.1 GCA_015057955.1 Lachnospiraceae bacterium
CTCCATGTGTTCGCTTATCTTTTTGCTGTTGTTCTTCAGGTCAAAAGCCGTGAACTGGGAAGGGATGCCTTTATCATATATGATGGCCGGGGCAAATTCCCTGCCTTCGATGATGCGCATTGTCTTTTTGAAACTCTGGAACAGGGCAAGGGATTCCTCAAGCGACAGGCTTTCGCTGCTTCGCTGCCCGTCGAGCCCTGCATTGTACGCAACTTCCTCGGAAAGTGAAGGACTGAATCCCGTTACAGAAGTATAGAGCGACTTGAAAACGGGCAGGCTCCCGTGACACACCTTTTCCTCAAAACGTTCGAAGTCCGTATTGAACGGATCGAGTTTTCCGTCTTCAAAAGGTATGAAGTAATCCCTGCCCGGAAGGACCTCACGGACGGAACTTACAAGGGCCGACACGTGCCTTATGCTGTCAAGTATCCTGTCACCGTCCCTGAATATGATGTTGGAGTGCTTTCCCATGAGCTCTGTGGTCAGGATCTTGGTGCACAGATCGCCCATCTCGTTGCGGTGTTCTATCTCGATGTTTATGATCCTCTCCATTGATGGCTGGGTGATGCTAATGATGCGGCCCGACTGTATGTGCTTCCTCAGCAGCATGCAGAATGCCGGAGCCTGAAGGGGAGCAGTCATATTTTCCTGCGTCAGATACATGACGGGCAGAGAAGGGTTGACTGAAATAAACAGCCTGTACTGTCCCGAGTCGCTTTTCACCGTGAGAAGGAGTGTGTCTTTCTCAGGCTGTACGATCTTGGCGATACGGCCGTTTTCTAGTTTTTTCTTCAGTTCGTCGGTTAAAGCGGCGACGGCGCTTCCATCAAAAGCCATATCGATATATTACCATCAAAATACTGTTTTTGGTATTCACTAATTTTTCACATTGGATTATTATTATAAAGGCAACTAAATCCATAGGTTGAGGTGCGATATGAACGAACTTAAGATCTTAGTAGTTGATGACGAAGCAAGGATGAGGAAGATCGTAAAGGATTTCCTTACTGCAAAGGATTATATTGTGCTTGAGGCCGGGAACGGCGAAGAGGCAATCGACATCATGTATAAGGACAACAAGATCGATCTGGTCCTCCTTGATGTCATGATGCCGAAGATGGACGGCTGGGAGACCTGCAGGGAGATCCGCAAGTTCTCTAAAGTCCCGATCATCATGTTGACCGCTAAGTCCGACGAGAGCGATGAGCTCCTTGGATACGAGCTGGGCATCGATGAGTATATTACAAAGCCTTTCAGCCCTAAGATCCTGGTAGCCAGAGTTGACGCCATCCTCAGAAGGGCAAATAAACTGGATGCCGAAAGCGTCCTTACTGCAGGCGACCTTGTCATCAATAAGACATCGCACATTGTGACCGTTAAAGGCGAGCCGGTCGAACTCAGCTACAAGGAGTTCGAACTCCTGTGCTACTTTGTCGAGAACAAGGGCATTGCCCTCTCAAGGGAGAAGATCCTCAACTGTGTATGGAATTACGATTATTTCGGTGATGCCAGGACAATAGATACCCATGTAAAGAAGATCAGGAGCAAACTCGGCGAATGCGGAGATTACATCAAGACTATCTGGGGCATGGGATACAAGTTCGAGGTATAGTTTGAAGCAGCCGCTTAAAAGAAAATCTGTTCTGTCAATTGTTACTGTGGTCCTGATCGCTCTGGTCGTGGGCCTCAGTATTTCATTTGCGTTCTCAAACCGTTTTTATATCACTGTCAAACAGCGGTCTCTTAAGCAGGTCTATGATCAGGTAAATGATCTGTATACCGGATGCGATCCTGACATGGGAATGGATGACGAGGGATATCTCTCCCTTTCTTCCATATGCGAGGGAAACAACATTTCTATGCTCGTCCTGAATCCGTCCGGCAAGATAGACTTCGCTTACGGAAACTCAGCAATGCTCTATAAACGCCTGAATGACATCATGCTCTCCCAGAGCGATGAGCAGGTCAAGCTGATCGAGCAGACAGATAAATACATTCTTCAGTCCCACAACGGCGCAAACCGTTCAACCGGTTACGTTGAGATTTGGGGCGTGCTCGACAACGGCGACATCTGCATAGCAAGGTCCTCATATGCCGGCATCAGCAATTCCGTGCGTGTGTCGTTCTGGTTCTTCTGCTTTGTATGTGTAGTCATTTTCCTGTTCGTTTCCATACTGGTGTTCTTTATCCTGAAGCCTTACACGGATTCGCTGAACAGGCTGGTCGTATTTGCCCAGAAGGCAAATAAGGGCGAATTTGACATTGAGTTCGAGGAGAACAGGGGACACAGGAACGACGAGATCGGAGTTCTCGGCGCAAATATCACAGAGATGTCCCATAAGCTTGAAAAGGCCATTTCCGAGCTCAAGACCAGCAACCTGAAACTTGAGAAGGAGCTTAAAGGCAGGATCGAGCAGGTCGAGGCAAATAAGAAATACATGTCAGATGTCTCCCACGAGCTTAAGACTCCTATCGCGCTTATCTCCAGCTACGCTGAAGGCATCAAGGAAGGCATCAGCAACAGCCCTGAAGAGAGGGATTATTACTGCGACGTTATCATAGATGAAGCAGAGAAGATGAACCTCATGGTCAAGAGGCTCGCAACTCTCAACCAGCTTGAGAATAACTCCAACGAGCTCATCCTGGAGCGTTTTAACCTGACCGAAGTTATCGACGGCTTCCTTAACAGGATGGCGATCGTCATAGAGGAAAAGCAGGCAAATATCTATTTCGACAATACTGTTCCCGTTTATGTATGGTCGGACGAGTTCCTTGTCGAAGAAGCTTTCATGAACTTCTTCAACAACGCCCTGAACCACATGGATGATGACAGGATCATAAGGATAAATGCCGGATATCTTGATGAAAAAACCGTACGTCTTACGGTCTTCAATACCGGAACCGGAATAGATGAAGCTGAGCAGGAGAAGATCTGGGACAAGTTCTACAAGGTGGACAAAGCCCGGACAAGAGCCTACGGCGGAAGCGGCCTCGGTCTTTCTATCGTCAAGGCGATCGCGGAAAGCCTGAACCAGCGCTACGGCGTTTATAACGTCGAAAACGGCGTTGCCTTTTGGATCGAGCTTGAGGCTGCGGAATGCACAGAGGAAGAGAAAA
Organism: Lachnospiraceae bacterium; assembly: GCA_015057955.1. Classification (GTDB taxonomy): domain Bacteria; phylum Bacillota; class Clostridia; order Lachnospirales; family Lachnospiraceae; genus RGIG5612. Next base: position 3,118 of record SVDE01000196.1, read on the forward strand.
AGAAGCGCAGGGAGCGCCCGAGCGCGTTTCAAAAGCTCGCTGAGCTTCCCATCTGGATGAAGACCAAGAGTGCCATAACGGACAGAAAGAAGAAAAACGATGGCAGCGATAAGCAATGACTGGAATGAAGCCCTGAAGGGCGAATATTCAAAACCATATTACAGGGACCTGTACAGGAATGTCGTTAACGCGTACAAGACTGAACAGGTCTTTCCGCCTTCTGAGGACATTTTCAACGCCTTCCACCTTACGCCTCTTTCCAAAGTGAAAGCGGTCATCATCGGCCAGGACCCCTACCACAATTACGGCCAGGCTCACGGCCTGTGCTTTTCCGTAAGGAAGGGCGTCGAGATCCCGCCTTCTCTTGAAAACATCTACAAGGAGCTCCATGACGATCTCGGCATTGAGATCCCAACCCATGGCTGCCTTGTAAAGTGGGCAGAGCAGGGCGTGCTGCTCCTCAACTCAGTACTTACTGTACGCGCCCATGCCGCCCTGTCTCATAAGAATTTCGGCTGGGAGGAGTTTACCGACGCGGCCATACGCGTCCTTAACGCGCAGGACAGGCCCATAGTATACCTGCTGTGGGGAGGCCCCGCCCGCGCCAAAAAAGCCATGTTGAACAACCCCAAGCAGCTTGTCCTCGAAGCTCCCCATCCGAGCCCGTTATCAGCTTACCGGGGATTCTTCGGATGCAGACACTTCTCAAAGTGCAATGAGTTTCTGGTAAAGAACGGGGTGGAGGCGATTGACTGGAGGGTGGACTGAGCTGTGAGTTTTTTCCTCGGCTTCAACATTTCATATTCGCCGAAGGAAAAAACACACAGCTCAATAAAGGAACTGCTGGAGAGGGAACTGAGGGTTCTCTCCCGGTCTCAACACTCCGTATTCGCCGGAGGGAAAACCCTCTGTAAGAGCATAAAATATTAAGTCCCCCC
>SVDE01000197.1 GCA_015057955.1 Lachnospiraceae bacterium
ATGGAAGAGAGATCAAAAGCTGGCCGCCGAAGAGCTTCGCATCAGTTACCGTCACCTTCACCGAATACTTAAAAACCTGATTGACGATGGCTGCATAACAAGAATCACCGGAGGATATAAGATCACGGACCGGGAAAAGCTCAAAAAACATATCAGCTGAATTCTTTGTGAATGGGACATATGTCCCATTTTTGTTTCTCCTTAATAGTTATACTTAACGTAATCCATATCAAAGGAGAAAGGCTATGGCAAAGATCGATCTCACTGAAAAAGAAAACTTCATGATGGCGTATAACCACGGTATTCCGGCTTGGGTTCCAAATTTTGAGGATGCTTACTGCCCTCTTCCTGGAAGCTGCATCAACAATAAAGGCGTTCCCGGTGTAGGCGGACCTGACATGTTCGGGACAAAATGGATATGCACAAAAGAGACCGAATGGATGGCCACTCCCGACCCAAAAGCTCCTCCTGTTTTAGAAGACATCACCGAATGGAAGGACGTGATACATTTCCCGAAAATGTCTGAGATGGACTGGGAAGGCGCAGCTGCGCGCGACCTGGCATATGCGGACCGTACCAAGATGATCTCCGTCTCCGGTATGGAAGGAAACTACAACCGTCTCGGAGCCCTGATGGGTACCACTGAGGCGCTGATGGCAATGATAGAGGAACCGGAAGCGGTATACGAATGGTTTGACGCTTATACAAACTTTAAATGCGAACACATCAAAATGTACGCAAAATACTATAAACCGGACATATATATCAACCCGGATGATATCTGCTTCAATGCAGGCTGCATGTTCTCCAGGAAAACATATGAAGAACTGATCAAGCCTTTTGAAATGCGTCTCGGTCAGACTGCCATTGACTGCGGCATGATAGTCGAACACCATCTTTGCGGCAAATGCGAAGATCTGATACCCGACATCCTTGAGACCGGCGCCACCATATGGCAGACTGCGCAGCCTTCAAACGATCTTCTGATGATAAAGGAAAAATACGGTGACCGCCTGCTGATCAACGGCGGCTGGAATTCCATAGGCCCTCACAACTTTGCGGATGTCACTGAGGAAGTCCTTCGTCAGGAAGTAAGGAACATGCTGGATAAATACGCCAAAGACGGCAATTATTCCCTGTTTCAGGTGATAATCGGCGACCCTTCAGATCCAAGGACTAATCTGCGCCATTTCTGGGTACGCGATGAATGTAAAAAGTACAGCATGCAGATGTACGGTACCATCTGATCCTAAAAACCCCGGCCTAAGTACCTTTTGTCATCGATCAGGGCTACAAGAATGAAAGCGATCACGCATACGCCGATCAGCCCGGCGTATGTCCCGCCGTACATCTGCCCGAACAGATTTGGGAATATCGTGACAAACAGAGCAGTAAAAACGAACCCCAATGAGGCCATAAGGGTGCAAAGCGGTGAGATCACACTATAGGCTGCGCTGAAATCCAGCCTGCCGAAAATTTTGGTAGTCATTGATACCATGAATGTAATGGGTCCGCCCAGGTCGCCGCCGATCAGGACTATCGATATCCACAGCAGTACGGGACCTCCCCGGATCAGACTTACAGCCAGTGAGGCCATGAACCATATGATCATGATAAATGAAGCCTTCTTGGAACCCAGCTTCTGATCGACCCATCCCCATACAACTGAAGACAGTATTCCGCATATTGACGCAGCTGAGAACATGAGCAGCGCCTGGGATTGCTCCAGTCCTCTGTCGGTGGTAAGTCTGGGAACCAGCTGGGAGATCACACTTGTGGTGCACAGAAGGAGAAGTCCGTATGCGATACCGGTAAACCAGACTGACCTCTCTTTTACCAGCCTTCCCAAAGTCCATGGACTGACATAATCCTGCTCTGCTCTAAACCTGGCCGCTTCTTCGTCCGTGACCGGCATATTGTCGGGAGACAGACCCCGCTCTTCCGGAGTGTTCTTAATGGTTATCAGACATACCACGCCAAGTATTATAGTCAGCACACCCGTAGCTGCGATGCCTGCCTCCATTCCGAACGCTTTTATAAGTCCGGTCAGAAGATAAAGATATGTTGCAGAAGCAAGCGGCATGAAAGCTCCGACGATCCCCATAACAAATCCCCTCGTCCTGGGAAACCAGTTAACAATGACCGGCCCGGTTCCCTGAACACAGTATACATTTGCAAATGAGGAACCAATGCAGATTGAGATCAGATACATGACCATGCTCTGCGAATAACCGTATGCGATATAAGCAAGGCCGGCGATGAAGCACGATAGGACAAGGACGAATTTCGCTCCTTTTTTTATTATGACTCTTGCCGCGGCAAATGCCACCGCTATGCCGATGATCCCGGCAATTGTCGAATAAGAAAGCAGTGTTGCATAATCCCAGCCTTTGGCTTCAACAAAAGCCGGGATCGTCACATTCATTCCATCGCTTACTGTTCCCGCGTTCACATAGTAACAAAGGCCGCAGAACAGGATCACCCACCAGCCATGAATACCGTAATCGTATTTTCTTCTCTTTTCAGATTTCTTCACATTTTTCTCCCAAAAGATAACAGTTCCGATCAGATTGTATATTAATACCGGATTTATTACAATTCGGAATATATCCTGCCGTTTATGTCGTTTGTACTATCATTGCCGGCGTGCTAATATATTTTTGTTTTCTTTAGTAAATATATTAAAAGGGGGGTAACAATGAACTCAAGCAACACAACCAAAAGTAATTTTGGTAAATGGGGATGGTCCATGATCATTTACTGCGCCATTTCCTTTTACCTTGCAGCCGTTCTTTCAACTGATACCTTAAACTGGTTTCCAACAGCTTTTACACAATTCCGTGGATGGGATCCGTCTGTAGTTGATCTGTGCAATACCATGGCAGGCATCGGCGGATGGCTCGGCATCATCGGAGCGATAGTCTTCAGCGTTCTTGCAGTTAAGATCGGTATCAAGTATATGGCATTATTTGGAAACATTATCAGCGGCATTGCCTGCTTTGTTTTTGCCATAACCCAAAATGTCACCGTATTCCTGATCATGATCGTCGTCATGGTTTTCATTTCCGGCAACGTTCAGGTAAATATCGTTCCGAACACTCTTATGAATGTTTGGTTCCCGAAAAAGAAAGGTCTGGCACTCGGCTGGGCTTCAATGGGACTTCCACTTTGTACAGCAACCATCGTTCTGCTCTTCTCTGCAATAGGCAATCCTCAGACTGCTTATATAATCGTCGGTATCCTCTGCATCGTTTTCGGCATAATCTCATTTTTCTGGATAAAGAATACACCGGAAGAAGTTGGTGCTACACCGGATAACGAACCCATCAATGCAGAAGAGGCTAAAGCTCATCTGCTCATGCAGGAAGAAGAAGCTAAAAAGATGACTCTCGGAGTTATCATGAAGAACAGAAATACCTGGCTGATAGGTATCGGTTTAGGTCTTCTCTGGATGACAACTCTCGGTCTTGTTTCAAACTTTGTCGTCAGACAGATAATGGTCGGCATTCCTCAGGGAACTGCTATCATGATGCTGACTATTGCAGCAGTTGCCGGAATCATCGGCTCTTATATCTGGGGCTGGCTCGATCAGAAGTTCAACACTAAGAGAGCTTCTCTGATCTACGGCGTATGGTATCTCGTTGCACTTCTCCTGATGATCTTCCATAACGGTTCCGTATGGATGAACATCCTGGCAACTATTTTTGTCGGATTCGGTATCGGCGGTATCGGTAACCTTATTCCTTCAATGATCGGTACATGCTTCGGCCGCTTTGGTTTCCTTAGAGCAAACAAGGTGATCGCTCCTTTAAATACTGCACTGCGTTCATCAGGCCTTCTTATCATCGGACTGATCGGCGTCGCGAATCTGCAGCTGTCCTACTGGGTATTCTTCGCAGGTTCTGTAATTGCCATCATCCTCATCGCATTTATCAAGATCCCTGAAGGTGCAGATACCTCAAAGCGCAACTGACAATTATCCTGCAAAAAGGCTGCCACACTATGATATGTACCGCCCCCATCCATGGCATTTTTGCAACTTTTTCGTCAGAAAC
>SVDE01000198.1 GCA_015057955.1 Lachnospiraceae bacterium
ATGTGAGTTTTTGTGGATAAAGAAAACCCGTCTCGGAGCATGCGCCCCTTGAGACGGGTTTGTCTACAGTCTGAAAGCAGCCGGACTGTTAAGCCCGGCTGCTTTTAAAGTGCTTTATCTTACTTTTTTGTCTTGATAGCTGCCTGCGCTGCTGCAAGTCTGGCAATCGGGACACGGAAAGGTGAGCATGATACATAGTCAAGTCCGAGTTCGTTGCAGTACTCGACTGATGTGGGATCTCCGCCGTGCTCGCCGCAGATACCGATGTGGAGCTTGGAGTTGGCAGCCTTTCCTGAATGAATGGTCATGTTCATAAGCTGTCCGACTCCTGAGCGGTCAAGTCTTGCGAACGGATCATTCTCGAAGATCTTCTTGTCAAAGTAAGCGTCCATGAACTTGGTGGAGTCATCACGGCTGAAACCGTATGTCATCTGGGTAAGGTCATTTGTACCGAAGCAGAAGAAGTCAGCTTCCTTTGCGATCTCACCTGCGATCAGGCATGCCCTGGGGATCTCGATCATTGTTCCGACAAGATACTGGATACGGATGCCTGTAGCTTCAAGCTCGGTCTCAACTGTATCGACAACCAGCTCCCTGATGAACTGATATTCTTTTACATCGCAGATAAGAGGGATCATGATCTCAGGACGGACCTGGAATCCGGGATGCTCTTTAGTAACCTTGATAGCAGCCCTGATGATCGCCTGAGTCTGCATTACTGTGATCTCAGGATATGTGATCGAAAGACGGCATCCTCTGTGACCCATCATTGGGTTGAACTCCTTGATGGAGTCTATGCGCGCTTTGACCTCTGCAACAGTCTTGCCCTGGGAATCAGCCAGTGCCTTGATGTCTTCCTCGGTCTGGGGAACAAACTCGTGAAGAGGCGGATCCAGGAAACGGATGGTTACCGGATATCCTTCAAGAGCAACAAAGAGCTCTTCGAAGTCGCCCTGCTGATAAGGCTCGATCTTGGCAAGAGCAGCCTCGCGCTCTTCTTTTGTATCAGAGCAGATCATCTCTCTGAATGCAGCGATCCTGACGGGATCGAAGAACATGTGCTCTGTACGGCAAAGACCAATGCCTTCAGCGCCAAGCTCACGTGCTTTTCTTGCGTCTGCAGGAGTGTCAGCGTTTGTACGTACTCTGAGAGTCCTGAAACGGTCTGCCCATTTCATGATACGTCCGAACTCGCCTGCGATGGTAGCGTCAACTGTAGGGATAGCGCCCTGGTAAATATTTCCTGTTGAACCGTCGATAGAGATGACGTCTCCCTCATGGAAGGTCACTCCACCGAGTGAGAACTCCTTGGCTTCCTCATCAATGATGATGTCTCCGCATCCGGAAACGCAGCATGTGCCCATTCCTCTTGCAACAACTGCAGCGTGGCTGGTCATGCCTCCGCGTACGGTAAGGATACCCTGGGCAGCCTTCATGCCTGTGATGTCCTCGGGAGATGTCTCAAGTCTTACAAGGATAACTTTCTCTCCGCGCTCGTTCCAGCTTTCAGCGTCATCAGCTGTGAAGACGATCTTTCCTGAAGCAGCTCCGGGAGAAGCACCGAGTCCTTTTCCGAGAGGAACAGCTTTCTTGAGTTCCTTAACATCGAACTGAGGATGGAGAAGAGTATCAAGATTTCTCGGATCGATCATGAGGACAGCTTCTTCTCTGGTCTTCATTCCTTCATCAACAAGGTCGCATGCGATCTTGAGAGCAGCCTGAGCTGTACGTTTGCCGTTACGGCACTGGAGCATGTACAGTTTACCGTTCTCGATAGTGAATTCCATGTCCTGCATGTCATGGTAGACTTTCTCCAGAACATCGCATACATTAACAAATTCAGCGTAAGCTTCAGGGAACTTGTCAGCCATCTGCTCGATAGGCATTGGTGTACGGATACCTGCAACGACATCTTCGCCCTGGGCATTTACAAGGAACTCACCCATGAGTTTCTTCTCGCCTGTTGCGGGATCTCTTGTGAATGCAACGCCTGTTCCTGAGTTATTGTTCAGGTTTCCGAAGACCATGGGCATGACATTGACAGCTGTTCCCCATGAATAAGGGATGTCGTTGTCACGTCTGTATACATTTGCCCTGGGGTTGTCCCATGAACGGAATACGGCCCTGATAGCTTCGAAAAGCTGGACTTCAGGATCGGAAGGGAAGTCCTCACCGATCTGTTTCTTATATTCAGCCTTGAACTGTTCAGACAGTTCTTTGAGATCTTCAGCTGTAAGGTCGATGTCATAGACAACGCCCTTGGCTTCTTTCATCTCATCGATGAGCTGCTCAAAATACTTTTTGCCGACACCCATAACGACATCAGAGAACATCTGGATGAAGCGGCGGTATGAATCATATACGAAACGTTCAAATCTGGGATCGTTGTTGCCTGCGATCATTGCAGCTACAACATCGTCATTGAGTCCGAGGTTAAGGATGGTGTCCATCATGCCGGGCATGGATGCGCGCGCACCTGAACGTACGGAAACAAGAAGGGGATTGACCTTATCGCCAAAGCTCTTTTTGTTGATCTCTTCCATTTTGCGGACAGATTTGCGGATCTCTTCTGCTATCTCGTCATTGATCATGCGGCCGTCCTCATAATACTGGGTGCAGGCCTCGGTTGTAATGGTGAATCCCTGAGGAACAGGAAGACCGATATTAGTCATTTCGGCAAGATTAGCGCCCTTGCCGCCGAGGAGCTCGCGCATTTCAGCATTACCCTCGGAAAACATGTAACAGAATTTTTTGCTCATAACTTACTCCTTAATTTTACTTGAAAAGATTATATCACACAGGGTTTTGCGATAATATCGGCAAAACAATAAATTGCACATCAAAAAAACAATTTTTTTATGCACTTTTCATATAAAAAGACCTTATTAATAAATATATAAACTTGATAATAAGCAGGATTGTAGGTATAATTCATTCGCACTGTGTGCAGAAAATAACAGCTGATCCCGGTCAGCATGGGAGAATATGATGGAGTATTCAAATCTATTTGTATGCCTTATGGGAATGGGAACAGTCTTCTTTGGACTCATAGCCATCATCGTGCTCGTTTCCATAATGAGCGGCATAGTAAGAAAAACCGACAAAGTAATGAAAGCACCTGAAGGTACAAATTCCGTGCCGGCACCTGCTCCCGCAGCATCAGACAAAGGGGGGATCACTCCTGAACTGGTCGCTGCTGTTTCTGCTGCTATAGCAGAAGAGACAGGAAAAGACCTTAGCGCGATAAGAATAGTATCTTTCAGGAAAGCATAAAGAGGTAAGAAAATGAAAAAGTACAGAGTTAATGTCAATGGAACCGTTTATGAAGTTGAAATAGAAGAGATGACCGGCGCTCCTGCAGCAGCACCTGCACCTGCAGCAGCTCCTTCGGCAAATGCTGAGGTGATCGCAGCTCCCATGCCGGGCAATGTACTCTCGGTCAAGGTTGCAGTCGGCGAGCAGGTCAAAAAGGGACAGATCCTTATGATCCTTGAAGCCATGAAGATGGAAAACGAGATCATCTGCCCGAGAGACGGACGCGTGTCATCAATACCGGTTGCAAGCGGCGCAACCGTAGATACAGGTAATACCCTTATCGTAATAGAGTAGGAGACTCATAAATGCAGGCAATATTGAATTTTTGCGAGCAGACCGGTTTCTTCCAGCTCTTTCAGGGAGATAACTGGAAATGCGCGATAATGATAGTGATATCCTGCGTGCTGCTCTATCTCGGCATAGTCAGGAAATTTGAACCGCTGCTGCTTGTACCCATCGCAATAGGCATGCTTGTAACGAACCTTCCGGGAGCTGCCATGTTCCACGAAGTATTGTTCGCAGGCGGTCATGTGCACTGGAATCTGTTCGGAGGCGGTCAGATAACAGCGGAATTCATATCGGAAATGCAGGCTTCAGGAGTGTCGGAGGCTGTGCTGAACAGTGTGCAGGTCGGGCAGACAATAACGCCCGGACTTGTTGACATACTGTATCTTGGAATAAAACTCGGCATCTATCCGTGCCTGATCTTCGTAGGTGTCGGAGCCATGACAGACTTT
>SVDE01000199.1 GCA_015057955.1 Lachnospiraceae bacterium
TCAGGTTGCTGTCGGACAAATGGCCTGATGCGGCATACCTCGCCTACTTCCAGAACCACACCAACACCTACGCTCCCGTGGATGAACTCCGTGAAAAGTATTATTCGATACTTAAGGACCCCAGGATCAAAGGCCTGGTAATAGGCACCCGCCCCGACTGTCTGGGAGATGACGTGCTGGACCTGTTGTCTGAGATCAGCTCGACGCATTTCATGTGGGTGGAACTGGGGCTTCAGACCATACATGAAAAAACGGCTGAAAAGATCAACCGCTGCTATGGTCTAAGTGAGTTTGATGAAGCTATGGAAAAGTTGAATTCCCGCAGGATACGCGCTGTCGTTCATCTGATCCTGGGTCTCCCCGGCGAAAGCCGTGAGATGATGCTTGAATCGGTGAAATACGCAGCTTCGAAGCCCGGTCTCTTCGGCATGAAACTCCACCTGATGAACCTGGTGAAAGGATCAGCCCTGGCTATGACAGACCCTGAGTACGTGAGTTTCCCCGATATACAGACTTACGTGGAACTTGTGGTTGACTGTCTGGAACTTATACCACCGGCGGTGACCATCCATCGCCTTACCGGCGACGCACCGAGAGAGATCCTCATCTCACCTGTATGGAGCTTTAATAAGAGAACTATACTGAATTCGATAAATGACAGGCTAAACCTGCTGGATAGCTGGCAGGGAAAAAGAACCGATAAATAAAAAGAGAACGAGATGCTCGTTCTCTTTTTTCTTTTAAATATCAACCTATCATCCAGCCAGACTTATCAAATTGGTAACTTACTCCGTTTATTATCAGAGTCTCATTATTAGCATACCAGCCGCTTGTATCTCCAAACCACCAACGTTCTCCGGATCTTCTCCAGGATCCGCGGTATTTGTATGTCCAGGTTCCGCTGGAATTTATCCACCAGTATCCGGGCACCCACTCTTTTGATGCCATCGCGCCGGATGACTTTAAGTAGTAGTACTTATTTCCTATATTCAGCCAGCCGGTTTGCATAATACCTGATTCATCAAAGTAATACCATTTGTCTGAAATATTCTGCCATCCTGTAAGTGCCACACCTTCAGAACCATAATAGTACCATGATCCATCTATCTTATGCCATCCGGATTCAAGCAGAATCGGGATCTCCCTTTCTTCAGATGCACCGCAGAAAGTACAAGTATAAGTTATTATCCCGGATTCTTCATATGTAGCTTCTTTGATTACTGTACCTTCATCCCAGGTGTGTATTCCTGTAGGTTCTATATCTCTGGTTTCGACATGACTGCTGTCACGGCTGCAGACTCTTGTTTCAGTTCCTTTGTCAACGCATGTCGGTTCTGTAACTACAGTCCATTCTCCATATGTGTGTCCAAGTGCCGGAATGCTCTCCGTCTTGGTATATCCGCAAATAGAGCACTTGAATGTTTTTACTCCATCTTCTGCGCACTTTGGTTCTGTGGTAATAGTTCCTTCATCCCAGTTGTGTCTGCAAAGAGCAAAGGCCTCCGGTTCAGCTCCCTGAAGTGCTCCGTTTGAAGCAAATGTATAATCCTTGCCATCGATATTAAATGTGCCTCCCGCGTACATATATCCGCTGGAAGTATGGAAATAGTAATATTTTCCATTAATTACCTGCCAGAAGGTAGCCATATATCCGTCTGACTTCAAGTAATACCATTTTTCGCTGTATTTTATCCATTGCTCTTTTGTTATCCTGCCATCAGAGCCCATCCAGCGCCAGCCATTGCTGTCTTTAGCCCAACCATCGCACACCATATAACCGCTGGAATTGACAAAATACAGTTCGCCGTCACTTTCTACCCACTTGGATCTGGCCATCTTGCCGTCGGCTTCTATCCATGACTGGCCTTTACCGTCGTTTATCCATTCATTGGAAGCCATATATCCGTTAGACTTGACATAATACCATGATCCATCATACTTGATCCATTTTGATCTGGCCATTTTACCGTCTGATTCAAGCCAGCATCTTCCCTTACCGTCATTTATCCACTCACTGGAAGCCATGCGTCCATTAGCTTTGAGGTAATACCAATATCCCTCATCCTTTATCCATTGTGAGCTTACCATCTTTCCTTCTGAATCAAGCCAGTAGTAACCTTTGCCATCGTTGATCCACTGATCAGCAGCCATATATCCGTTGGCTTTCAGATAATACCATTCATCTTTGTATTTCAGCCACTGTGAACTGGCCATGACTCCATTGGCATCGAGCCAGCACCAGCCTTTGCCATCGTTGACCCACTTGTTCTTTAGCATCGTGCCATCAGATTTATAGTAGTTCCAGCCATTTTCTCCTTTTACCCATCCGGTTACTTCGATAAGGTCAGAACGTACATATCCTGCACCTCCTGAATACTTGATGTAGAACCATGTGTATCCGTCTGTTCCGGTTTCACTGCTGACGACGTTCACATACTGTGATCCTATAAATACTTTGACTATGCTATAAGATGTTCCGGCTCCGGATCTTATATTGACTCCTTCATATCCGGGATCGTTTATATATCCGTTACCATCGCTCAATCCGCTGCCATCTGAAGGCAAAGGACACGATGACGGCATATTCTTATATACCGGAATAACAAAAGTTATAGCAGTATCTGTACCATCATACCCTCTCTTGAGCCTGTATCCTTCAAGAACAGCACCCTGTACGTTAGACATGTACTGATGGGTGGCAACCCCTGAAAGGCCGTTCATAACGTTGAACTTCTTAAAATAAAGCGTGTTTTGCTTCGGTTCCACATATTCTTCGTAATAGAACTTGCCGCCTCCGAGTATCGACTTATATCTTGTGTTCCAGGGTCTTCCGTACGAGCCCGAACCTGCAGCGTAAATAAGGCCGTTGGTGACTGCTGAGCGTCCTCCCCAGGCATATGCTTCTATATTGAAAAAGTTGAATATGTTCTCATATCCGGGTTCTGTTCCGGATATACAAGCGCCTCCGCCGTTTGCTCCCTGTTCCACGATGATGATCGATGCGATCACATATGGATTGACTCCGCTGATCTGCCCAGCCTGATATATAGCATTACTGTAAGTCTCAAAGGACGTCTTCTCTCCGCTGACCTTGGGATAAGCATTTCTCAGGAATGTAGTACTGACCATATTCTTAAGTCCGCCTATTGTCTGCGTGGAAGAATCGAAGGCATGTGTCATGAACTGGAATATGCCATAATCGTCGAAGAAGTTTCTGGGATCCATATAGTATCTGATGACTTCAGGCGTAGCAGTATACCATCCGCCGGAATCGTAGCTGATATATAATCCTGTGCTCGAATCGTAGCAGCCTGAAGCCTTGGACCTGTATGATACCGGAAGAGAACTTGCGACTACGTTTATACCGGGCTGACTTTCCTTAGTTATAACAGATTCAAAATTCAGACCGGTTTTGGCGGCCTGGAACACCCATGAAGGATGGTCCTTATGAAGTGCCATCAGCGGTGTGATATATGAATCCGGAAAGCCCTGATCCACAAGAAACTGTCTGAATTCCGCATCTGTCATGGAAGCTGCGTCTATACCGGACGAAGTGTCAACAGGAGCAGCATATGCCTTCGAAGGCATAATAAACAATATCGCCATAAGTATTGCTAAAACAGCGATCAGCAGTTTTCTTAAAAACAAAATATGTTTATCAGAAATCAATAACTTATCCATAAACCCTCTTTCTATTTGTTCGGTCCCAGTCTGCCGTCATTATAGTGCTTCCTGCAAAGTGAAACGTACATGTCATTTCCGCCTACGACGATCTGATCACCGGATTTTACTATCTTGCCATCTACGATACGCGCGACCATAGTAGCCTTTCTTCCGCACCAGCAAATGGTCTTGATTTCTTCTATCTTATCCGCATAAACAAGCAAGTAATATGATCCTTCGAAGAGTTCATTCCTGAAGTCGTTCTTAAGGCCATAACAAAGAACCGGAGTATTGAATGAATCAACGATCTCCACAAGTTCTTCGATGTGGTGCTTTCTCAGGAACTGGCACTCATCTATAAGGACGCAGTCTATGTGATGGCG
>SVDE01000058.1 GCA_015057955.1 Lachnospiraceae bacterium
TGTCTGCCGTATAGACGGGCAGATGTTCCTGAAACTCCGTTCCGAATATCTCAGCGATCTTCTCAAGGACAGGCAGAGCGGCCCTGTCAAATCTTTCGTTCTCTGCCAGAAGTGCCAGCGGTTCATATCCTGCCGCCAGAGCCATGAGAGCGACATTGGCGCTCTCAGCCATGAATATGCCCGGGTCAGGCTCATAATATCTGTAAAGCTGCACTTCCTTCAGCTTAAAAAAGACTTCCATCTCCGGCGAATTAAGATCATTGATCTCTATCCGGTTTATCTTCATTGGTCTATCTCACCAAGTATCTTAATTGTACGCTCCACACCGGCCTGAATGCCGTACCTAGGTCTCCATCCGAGTCCCATCAATTTGCTGCCATCAAGCCGGGCTTTTGTCGCGGTCGAGTAACCTGCTGCCTCAACAGCATCCGGGATCTCGAAAACAACATGTTTTCCGTTGACACCGGCGATCGCCGCAGCCAGGTCCTTGAGCATGATATCGGAGCTTTCCTCGGCGATATTGTAAGCTCCGCCCTTCTCTCCCATCAGCAGGACTGTGAGCAGTCCCGAGACAGAGTCTGCGACATACTGATATGAATAATACTGGGTTCCCTGCGACTTAAGGACTATGTCCTCGCCGGCAACGCCTTTCTTTATGAACTGGCTTATGGCCTTGGTATCGGACTTAAGCATGGTGGGCCCGTAGGTCCTTGTAAGCCTGGGGATAACGATATCCATGCCCTTCTGGGCGATATATGCCTGGCAGAGCGCCTCCCCGCATCTCTTGCTTTCCGGATACCCGGCACGCATCGTATTGGAATTGATGTATCCGCAGTAATCCTCGTCAAAGAATTCCACATCTCCCCTGTTCTCACCATATATCTCATTTGAAGACGCGAAAGCGAACCTTTCAGCCTCATGAGCCGCTGCGAAGTCGAGCATGTTCTGAAGGCCGATTATATTTGTCGTTATGGTGCCTATGGGATCAGTCGCATACTGTACCGGATGGGTATTGGACGCAAGATGAAGAATGTATCCGATCTTTCCAAGGTCGTCCCTCACAAACGGGAGCTTGACATCGTAGGGGATGAACACAAAATGCGGATCCCCGGCGATGCCGCTGAATCTTGCCTTTGCCTTCTCTTCGCTCCTTCCGAGAGCGTAGACAGTGCAGTCCAGGCCATCATTTATGTTCTTTTCCATTATGACATCCACGAGCATGCTGCCTATCTGGCCTGTGGCGCCGGAAAGCATCAGGCTGCTGCCCTTCAGCTTCTGCCACGGCAGATCAAGTCCCGCAACATAGCGGACATCATCCATGTACATTTCATTTTCGTAAAGAGTCATCATTTGAGCCAGTTATCCTTGTCTGATTTCAGATATGCCTTGAACATCTCAAGATCGTCTTTTGTCGTAAGCTTGATGTTCTTGTCAGAGCCGGCAGCGAAATACAGCCTGACCCCGAGTTCCACCATCATCGTGTTCGTGTAGTGTGACCCGTAAATTCCGATCTCTTTCTCGAAAGCCTCATGGTATTTGGAATCAAGCAGATCGAACCTGTATGCCTGAGGTGTGGAAACCCTGCGCAGCGTCTCACGGGGGATGAATTTGGTTGTGCTTATCTCATCATCGATCACAAAGATCTGCTCATTGTAAGGCAGGGATGTGACAGCATTTCCATACTGGCCGGCTTTTATGATGACATCAGTGAGCACTGTTTCGTCAACCAGCGGGCGGATGCCGTCATGAATGATTATTATGTCATCATCCGCGACCTTGCCTTCGAGATTATAGACGCCGTTCCTGATGGATTCCTGGCCTGTTTTGCCGCCGGAAACCACCCATTTCAGTTTTGTTATGTTGAACTGTCTGGCATATGCCCAGAGCACATCATGCCAGCCATCTAAGCAGACCACTTCGATCGCATCTATCTGCGGATGCTTCTGGAAGCCTTCAAGCGTATAGATCAAAATAGGCTTATCGTATACATTTATGAACTGTTTGGGAATGTCCTGACCCATCCTGGACCCGGAACCTCCGGCGATGATAATGGCAGTTGTCATATTTAACCTCCTGTAATGATGAACATCACATTAACATTACAATAATACTATCCGGCGAAAGAAGTTTCAAGGAAAGAAGTCTGTATCGGAATTTGATTTTCCAATGATCATGATATATCATCTGTTGGGACGGGAGACGCAAATGGAACAAAGAACACTTACCTCAAAGAACCAGATCTTACTGATGATCGTAAACACCGTTACGGTCATTCTATTCCTGCTCGCGTGGGCTGAGACAATGCTCTCCAAACGCGGAGCACTCATAGCTTTCGGGTTCGCTTACCTGAGGTATTACACCGTGATCTCAAATGCGCTGTTCACTCTCGTTTCCCTGGCACTTCTTATCCTGCTGATAATGATGCGTGCCGGGAAGATCACGCGCATTCCCCGCGCGGTTCTTATGATCAAGTACATTTCCGCTTCAATGCTCTCTGTCACATTCTGGATCGTGCTTGTGATGCTCGCTCCCAGATTAGGGATCGTTTTTCTCTTCAGCGGAGCTAATTTCTGGTACCACCTGATCATCCCCTTCATCTCCATAGGCGAGTTCATTCTTCTGGACAGGTTCGGGAAGATCTCGTTTAAAGAGACATTTCTGACTCTGATCCCCACACTGCTCTATGCCGCCGTTTATATTACGAACGTCGCGGTCAATGGCAGGACTCCCAAAAATGATTTTTACGGGATACTGAACTGGGGACTGCCGGTCGGCATATTGATACTGCTATTGATTTTGGCCATAAACTGGGGAAGCGCCCTGCTGCTCAGATCCGGCAGGAATTCAAGGAAATAAAAAAGCCTGCCGTACATGCTGCCGGCAGGCAATATCTTTATCTTGTCAGTTTCTTTTTCACCGCGAACACCACGCTCTTCATTATTATGTTGATGAGCAGTATCACCAGTGATACAAAAGCAGCACATTCAAGCTGCATCTGCCCTTCAAACTGCGTGATCATCAGCGCGATGGGCTTATTTCCCACATTTGCCAGGAATGATACAGCAGAGATCGTCATCATGCTGTTAACGAAGAAATAGCTCATCATCTCGATTATGGTGCCGATCGATTGCGGGAGCAGCACATCTTTTATGACCTTCCATTTACTGATGCCCATTGATGAACCGACATCCTCAAGATTTTCATTTATCTTGCCGAATGTATTGTAAGCCATCAGGTATGGCGATGAGAAGAAATGCATTGAGTTTACCAGGAACAATATGGCAAATGTTCCGTAAATGAATGTTGATTTAAAGAACATCACATACGAAAGGCCAAGAACAAGTCCCGGTATGGCAAGTGAAGTGATCGACATCAGATGCAGGACATAGCTCAGTTTTGTCCTGTTTCTTGCGGTCATGTACGCATTGAACAGGGCAAGCGCTGTACCCAGCACAGAAACGACGACCGCTATGATCAGCGAGTTCCTGAGATACTCCGCAGCGCCCATGTGAATTGCCTGGAGTATGTTCTTTACGGTTAAGGACATGTCGATCGGATACTTGTTCACGAAAGCAAGTATCGCAAATGATCCGATCGGAAGGAAAACCAGGATGATGACAATTATTACCATAAGGTATGCGATGCGGTCTCTGACCTTGTTCTTCCTGATACCGTAGGGTTTGCCGACAAATGAAGCATTTCCTTTGTCTCTGTTGACCATGTCAAGTATGCAGGCTATCAGCGCCGGTATGAGCAGGATCATGCCTATGACAGATCCTTTGCCGAAGTCAAGCATGCCTATGACATCCTGATACATCATGACAGGAAGCGTCATGAATTTTCCGCCGACCATGAGCGGAACTCCGTAGTCGGTTATGATCATTGTAAATGTCGCGAAAACGACTGAGATCAGCGGCTTTCTGAGATAAGGGAACGAGATCGCGAAGAATTTCTTCATCACGGAAAATCCCATTACATTTGCCGCTTCATAAGGCGTTCCGTCTTCATATCTCAAAACGTCATAAAGCATCAGGAAAGCAACAGGGAATGAATACATCACAGATCCTATCACTATTCCCCAGAACCCGTATATTCCTCCGGATAATCCCAGCAGCCTGGAAAGCCAGCCATTCGATCCGAGTATTATGATCAGGCCCATGCCATGGGAAATGGACGGGATCAGCATCGGTATGGTGAGCAATGTGATGAACAGCGCCTTATGCCGTATGTTTGTCCTTGCAACTGCCCATGACAGAAGACCTGCCAGGCTGACAGAAATGGCTGTTGCGGTAACACTGACTGTAAGAGACTGCAGCAGAGCCTTTGCAAACTTCTTTGCGCTCATTACCGCAAGTACATCCACAGATGCCATCGTGGACAGCATCCTGAAAAGAGGCAGTATGATAGCAAAAAGCCAGAATATGCACAGAAGGATCTTGATAGGTACAGATGCCTTCCATTTTCTTCTGATCGAGACAGTTCCTGTCATTTGCTGTCCTCCGGCCGGCTGTTCCCCTGCTCCGTTCTCGCGAACTGGATCAGGCTGTTGATCTTAATGTTTATGTTGCGGATAACAAATTCCTTTATGTACTCATCGGCAGGGTTGTCTATGAGGTTTTTGGGTGTGTCAAGCTGATGGATTATGCCTTTATCCATCACCATGATCCTGTCAGACATGGCAAATGCTTCTTCCTGGTCATGGGTGATGTAGATCATGGTTGTCCCGAACTTTCTCTGAAGCTCTTTAAGCTCAGACCGCAGTGCCAGTCTCGTGTCAACATCAAGAGCTGACATCGGCTCATCAAAAAGGATCACATCAGGATTGAGCGCCATCGTCCTTGCTATGGCCACTCTCTGCTGCTGTCCGCCTGAAAGCTGTCTGGGCTTCTTGTCCAGATGTTCAGAAAGGCCGACCAGGTCAAGTACTTCCTTCGCCTTTTCCACTGCAGCCGCCCTGTTGTATGTTCCTTTGACGGAGGCGCTGTTCTGAAGGGCATAGGTAACATTTTTCAGCACTGTCATGTTCTCGAACAGGGCATAGTTCTGAAAGACGATACCCATGCGTCTCTGTGAAGACGGCATGTTCGTAATGTCTACCCCGTCCTTTATGATCTTTCCGCCGTCAGCAGTCTCAAGCCCTATGAGAATGCGCAGGATGGTAGTCTTTCCGCATCCCGAAGGTCCGAGTATGGAAAGGAACTCACCGTCATTTACAGTGAAGCTGATGCCGCTGAATACCTCTGTCGAGCCGAATGTCTTTGATAAATTTTCAACTATGATCTTTTCCATGGTGTTCCTCAAATATCAAGAAACGGGAGGAAAGATGAATCCTTCCCTCCCGCAGCTTTTACCGATAACTGATCAGTATTCCCACTTGTCCATGAGACGTGTCTTTTCTTCAGTGGTATTGCCGCTCATGTCAGCATATTTGATATCGGTAGGATAGTTCTCTACCTTGTTCTCCTGGCCGACAAATACCTGCTCGGGATAATAGAGTTCCTTGTCTTCAGCAACGAGAGTGTTGTAGAAGAAGTCGAAAACATCCTTTACGGCCTGTCTGTTCTGCTTTCCTTCAGGAATGGCATATCCGTACAGTGAATAAGGAGAACCTTCTTCAAAGAAGAGGATCTTGAGGTTTGCACCTTCATTGATGGCTGTTACAGCCCGGGCAGTCATTCCGAGTCCGACTGCAACTTCACCCTGAACGAGCGCGTTGACAGGGCCTGATCCTGACTCAGTGAACTGAAGTACGTTTTCTGCTAGTTTGTCAAAGTACTCAAATGCCTCATCTTCGCCCCATGCATTTACAAGGCTCTTGACGAACATGTAACCTGTTCCTGAAGACTTGGGATTGGGCATGGAAACGAGATCCTTGTATTCGGGCTTTAACAGATCCTCATAGCAGGTAGGCTCTTCAAGTCCATTTGATGCAAGCACGTCGGGGTTAACGATGATCGCTCCGCCGTTACGTGTTGCAGCAAGATAGCGTCCGCTCTCAACCTTGCAGTCATCAACATATATGCTCTGGTCATACTCGGAAACATCAGCAAGATACTGCTCAACAAGTCCGGCATAGCTGAAGTCCAGATCATAGAAGATGTCCATGTCTGTTTCTGTTCCTTCAGCAGCAAGCTTTGCAGCAAGGTTTCCTGTAGGCATGTACTCAATAGTTACATCATAATCAGGGAATTCTTCTGTGATCCTCTTAAGGAAGTACTCATTTCTGTACTCCTCTGCTCCTGAATAGATAACAACTTTGTTATCATCGCCTGCGGGAACATTTCCGCCGGCTGTCGTTGCATCCTGCTTTCCGGATCCTGAGCATGCGCTGAGAAGCATTGCTGCTCCAAGGGTTAAAACCAGGATAAGACCGATAATCTTTTTCATTTAATTCTTTCCTCCATATTGTTTGTGTTCAAAATCACAGGAATAATACATTAAAAATGAACACAATGTCAATAACACATTTAATAAAGCCTGAAAAAGTCAGATGTCATATGTGGGATCTATCTCTTTAAGCTCCCTGAAAGTGTCTATCTCAGTGATCTCGTCGGCCGTGCATTCACGGATCTTGACCACATAGTTATCCTTACAGTAATGAAGAGGAACCTGCTCCCAGAAACGTTCTTTTCCGCCTGGTGTCTGGTAGATCTTCAAAATATCATTTGACAGTTTCCTGCCGTCAGCATCAGACCAGTAAGATATTCCTATCATCCTGAAGATGTCTTTTCCCTGTCCTCCGACCTTTTCCTCTGTGATCACGCCGTCCTTAACGACCACGCACCAGTCATCTGTGCGCTCTTCCCTGATGCCGAGCATGTTTGACTCATACTGATATCTTTTTACAAGCTTGGGATCTGACAGCAGAAGGTCTGCCTCAAACACGTAAGCATTTGAAAGCTTATATCTTACGACCATTGCGGAAGAGATATTGTTGGACTCGTTATAAATGGGGTTTTCCAGAAAATGTATCATCGGATACTTGGCAAGGAGCTGGTCAAACTGATCAGGCAGATATCCCCTGACGATAAAGATCTCGTCTATGCCGGCAGCAAGGCATGCGTCCAGCAGGCTGTCTATTATCCTCTGTCCTTTTACTTTTACAAGGGGCTTTGGGGTATTCAGGGTTATCGGCATCATCCTTGATCCGAATCCGGCAGCAAGAAAGACTGCGCGTTTTACACGGTATGGTTCAAGCGCCTGCACTCCCGCAGGCGTGATGGTCCCTTTCTTTATCAGACCGGCTTCTGAAAGCTCTTTAACAAGACGGTTGACATTTCCCAGAGACTGGTCTGTCAGCTGGCAGAGCTGTCTCTGTGTAAGGCTTCCGTTCTCGTACAGGCACTCCAGGAGATCGAATTGGCGTTTTGTAAGCGGCACTCCGTTCACCTTCCTGTTCCATTTTTTATTGTTATGCAGCTAAAACTGAACAACGTCTGAATAATATCAGACATCATAAGACTTGTCTATACTTTTAAGTTCGCTGAAAGTGTCTATTTCTACTATGTCACCTTCACTGCATGGCCTGACCTCGACCTTATAATGATCCCTGAACACCGACAAAGGTACCTGCGTCCAGAACAGTTCCTTGCCTCCGGGCATTTCATATGCTGCTTTGATGTCAGCAGCAAGAAGCTTTCCGGCTTCCTCGTCCCAGTAGGATATGCCATACTCCTGATAGCAGTCTGTCCCTCCGATCTTATGCGAAGCGATATATCCGTTCTCGACAGTGAAGCACCAGTCATCTGAACGCTCCCTGTAATATCCGAGGAAATTGGAACAATACTGGTATGTTTTGATCAGCTCAGGTTTTCTTATCAGAAGATCTGCCTCAAATACATAGGAGTTACCAAGAAAATATCTCGCGCACAGGGCGGATGATATGTTGTTTGTCTCATTATATGCGGGATTTTCAATGAAATTGATCATGGGATACTCATACAGGAGCTGGTCG
The DNA here is from genome assembly GCA_015057955.1 of Lachnospiraceae bacterium. Lineage (GTDB taxonomy): Bacteria > Bacillota > Clostridia > Lachnospirales > Lachnospiraceae > RGIG5612. Next base: position 7,955 of record SVDE01000058.1, read on the forward strand.
AACTGTTCTGCGAGATATCCCCTTACTATGAATATCTCCTCGATCCCCGCAGCAAGGCAGGCGTCGATAAGCCCGTCTATGATCCTCTTTCCGTGAACACGGACAAGCGGCTTGGGAGTATTGAGTGTAACAGGCACCAGTCTGGAACCGAAGCCTGCTGCCACAAATACAGCTCTCTTTACCCTGAACGGCTCAAGAGCTTCATAACCGGCAGCTGTGACACCTAATCCCTTTATGAGACCTGTGGACCTGAGTTCTTCAAGCACAGGCTCAACTTCGCTTACTTGCTTTCTGAGCCCTTTTGCAAGCTCATCCACGGATCCGGTATCTATATTTTCATGCAGAAAGGCCAAAATATCAAAGCTGTTCCTTGCCATTTTTTCCATTTACAGTCATCCTCCTGTCATTCTCCGTCTTCGGATGAAGGAATTTCCTCAGTATCAGGGATCTCTTCTGAAGTTATCTCCTCTTCAGATGTATATTCATCGGAATAATCTTCTTCGTAGTATTCTTCATACTCTTCGTCGTAATCGTAATAGTCTTCTTCGTAATAATCGTCGTAATCTTCTACGTAATAGTAGTCCTCTTCGTCGTAGTATCCGCCCCAGCTATATGGCAGTCCCGGATAGTTGTGGCCCTGATAGGTACCTCCCTCATACCAGTCGCCATAATATTCCCAATAGAATCCGCTCTCGTCAAACAGCATCCTGTCGCCGAAATATCCGTCCGGATCATAGCTCCGGTCAGGAGTAGCCGGAACACCTTCAGGATCCCAGTCGTAGGTCTCCATGTTATGCCATTCGGAATACGACAGTATCCATTCATCCGACACCATGCAGATGACATACTCCTCTTCCCAGCCCCAGCAGACCGGGTCGAAATGATACCAGGTCTCTCCGTCGTCCAGGCTGACAAGATTCCAGTAATGGGTCTGGGCAGCGTCTTCCCGGTTGCGCATCATCATGCACTTATAGCCGAGCCTCTCAAGGAGAATGCGGGATGCGCCGTAAACACATCTGCAGTTGCCCATCATCCTTGTAATGAAATAGAAACCGTTGTTCAGATACTCTTCCGGCTCGCCATAGTCTATGTCAGTGTATCCGAGTTCGTGTACATACCACCATACCGCATCGAGTTTCTGGGAATCAGTCATATCATCGGTAACGATGCGCGAAAGCACATCATCCGCCAGCGCTTCAGCCTGAGCTGTGGTCACATCCTCCTGCGGAACGACCTTTATAGTGGCAGTAACCACTGAATAATTGAGCGAAGCATCCGTAGCGGTATATATGACTGTGTAGTCGCCGACAGTCGAAATGTCAACGCCGTCTGCATTTACCTCGAGCTTAGGCGCGGGGTCGGTGTCATCAGTTACAACGATGTTCTTTTTATATGCGATAGTCTCGCCGATGTGCACTACCCTGTCTGTTACGCCTGTGATGACAGGCGCAGTAGTATCTGCCGGAGTGGTACTTTCAGTCTCCGTGGTCTGGGCAGCAGTGGTCGTTTGTTTTGCTGTTGTCGTTTCGCTTGTTACCGTATCAGAAGGGACCTGCTCCTTTTTTCTGGCGCAGGCAGCGATGTTAGCGGCAACAAGTGCCGCTATCAGAACAGCCAATATGATCAGTATTAATCTGTGCGAATTAATTCGTCTCAAGAAAAGGTCTCTCCGTACGTCAGAAAAATATGTATTATTATAACCATTTCCACAAAAGTTTCCACCCTTATTTAGATAAAAAGGTACCTTGACAATTATTTCTTTCTTACTATAAAATATGATCATGAATACTGAACAGCTGTTACTGATCAAATTTCATAAGTTCTACAACAGCATTCCAAAAGGTCGTGACAGCCAGGGAAGGATACTGAGGATACTATCCGCCCACAATGGCATTTCCCAGCATAAGCTCCAGGAGATCGTCGGCATCAAGCCTGGTTCACTGAGCGAAGTGCTGATCAAGCTTGAAAAGACTGGCTGCATCACAAGGAAGCAGGATAAGAACGACAAGCGCTGCCAGAATGTTTACATAACAGATAAAGGCAGGCAGGTCTTTGAGGAGATCCATCAGGCAAATGCAGAAGAAAGCGCGCACTACTTCGACATCCTTAATGCAAAGGAAAAGAAGACTCTGCTCTCCCTTCTCGACAAGCTGGTGCCGGATGAGAATGCCGGTATTGAATTAGAAAGGTAATAAAGCTGCTTATGCGGCCATATTATAAAAAATAATATTTGGAGGTAACTTTCAAAATGGTAATTGATATCAACGTACATCATCTGCCGGAAGATCTGTTCACCAACGAAGAAGTGCTGAACGGATTCTTAACAACAGCTCCCCGCGGATTTGGCGAGATCGCATACCTTGGCATGACCGAGGGCGGACAGCGCCAGATGATCCTTGAGAAACCCAAGGGATACCAGAACCTCAACTATGTTGAAGGTGACTACTCTCTTGAGTCCAAGATCGCTGCAATGGACAATGCAGGTGTTGACTACGCTGTAATGCGTGTCCCTGTATGGCAGGAGTGGCTTCGTCTTGATACATGCAAGATCGTAAATGACAATGCCGCTGATATCTGCAAGAGATCCAATGGCCGTATCTTCTCAACAGCATGTGTTCCGCCCTGGGGTGGAAAGGAGAACATCTATGAGCTCGAGCGCTGCATCAAGGAGCTCGGCTGCGTAGGCGTTCAGCTTGCATGCCACTACGGACAGCTCTATCTTGATGACGAAGCTTTCAGGCCTTACCTGAAGGTCATCAACGACCTGAACATCCCTGTAGTTGCTCATCATACTCCTCTTCCTGTTCGTTGGGAGTCACTGTATGAGTACACCAACCTTCGCCGTGAGCTCGGCCGTGTTACTGACCAGGCTACAGCTGTCGGACGTGAGATCTTCTCTGACCTCTTCGACGAGCTTCCTAACCTCAAGCTCATCCACACAATGTACGGCGGAAACTGGTTCGCAGCTCAGAACCTTCTTATGCCTCATAAGCCTAAGAAGAAAGAGGCAATGCTCCGTCTTAACGTTAACGATGCTGATCGTATCAAGTCTCATGTTGACAACAACATCTTCTTCGATATGACTCATCCTGCATCATGGGGCAAGGATCAGATCGAGTGCGCAGTCAAGGTCTGCGGCGCTGATCACCTTCTCTTCGGCTCATCCTTCCCTGTATTCTACAACTGGATGGCAGACGGTGTTGAGTTCGTTAAGAACACTATCGAAGTTTCTCAGGAAGAGAGAGACCTCATGCTCTACAAGAACGCGATCAAGATGTTCAACCTTCCGATCGCAGAGTAATTGTTATAGGTTATATCATGATCCGAAAGGGGCTTACCTTAGCGTAAGCCCCTTTTTGCAAAAGAGTTATTGGCAAAAAAATGTATCAGGAGGTACTTCATGTTCCTCAAATATGTAAAAAAATACTGGTATCTGTGTGTACTCACCGCTCTCATGGTGATCGCAGAGACCATAGTCGACCTGGTCCAGCCCGCAATGATGGCTGACATAGTCGACAAAGGAGTGCTTGCCCAGAACTTCCCGATCATCTGGAAGCTCGGCATACGCATGATCATCGTTGTCATCTTCGGCGGAGTGACAGGCATATTCGGAAGCATCTTCGGCAACATGGCAGGCCAGAATGTCGGATTTGACCTGAGGCGCGACTTGTTCGCACGCACCATGCACCTGTCATTTGACCAGGCAAATGCATTTACATCCGGCTCTCTTGTGAACCGTCTTTCTGACGACGTCACCAAGGTTCAGGATTCGGTAAAGGTCGCGTTCAGAGGCATTTCCAGATACGCGTTCATGCTGTTCGGCGGCATTTTCATGCTGTACAGGCAGGCTCCGACATTCTCGCTGATAGCGCTGTGTGCCCTGCCCGTTCTCGTTTTCTTCGGAGTATTTTTCCTTGGAAGATCATCAAAGATGTTCGGCGCGGTCCAGAAGGATCTGGACGGAGTCAGCAACACCATGCAGGAAGATGTACGCGCTTCCCGCGTCATTAAGACATATGTGCGCGAGTCGTATGAGTCAAACAGATTTGAGCGTTTCAACGAGGCTCTGTTCGGCAGTTCCCTGCGCGTACAGAGATTCCTGGCTTTCCTTCTCCCCTGCATGAACATTGTCCTTAACCTCTGCGTTGCGGGCATCATCCTCGTAGGCGGATTCAATGTGCATTCAGGCGGCAGCGTCACACCCGGACAGGTCATGGCCGGTATCACCTACTTTGCCATCATCCTGACCGGCGCATCGATACTGGGGAACCTCTCCCAGACCATCATCCGTGCAAGAGCGTCCTGGAAAAGGATCCGCGAAGTCTTAGAGAGCGAACCTTCGATCAAGGACGGTGAGATGACGCAGGAGCCTTCTCTTTCAGGAGACCTTGAGTTCCGAAATGTCAGTTTCAGATATCCGGATTCAAATGCCGACGCTGTTTCAGACATTTCCTTCCATGTAAAGAAGGGCGAGACGCTCGCCATCATCGGGCCTACAGGCTGCGGCAAGTCAACGCTCGCTTCCCTTATCCCGAGATTCTACGAGGCGTCTAATGGAGATGTATTACTGGACGGCGTAAATGTGTCTGACTACAAACTGAAGGACCTTCGTTCCCGGATCGCTTTCTGTTTCCAGAAGAGCGAGCTGTTCTCAAGGAGCATCCGCGAGAACATTTCCTGGGGAAATGAAGACGCTTCTTCGGGGGACATTGAGACTGCGGCGCAGACCGCCCAGGCTCATGATTTCATCGCTGCTTTTCCGGACGGCTACAATACGGCTGTGACTGAAGAGGGACATTCTCTCTCCGGCGGCCAGAAACAGAGGATCGCGATCGCAAGAGCTCTTCTCAAAGGCGGAGAGATCCTTGTGATGGACGATTCGACCAGCGCTCTTGACCTCAAGACTGAGGCGGCTCTTTACAGTGCGCTGAAAGCGGAAAAGCCGGATCTTACTAAGATAATAATAGCCCAGAGGATAGCATCTGTTAAGGATGCAGACATCATAGCCGTCATGGATGGCGGCCGCATCGCTGCTTGCGGCACGCATGACGAGCTGCTCTCCTCCTGCGCTCTCTATAAAGAGATCTATGATTCTCAGATGAGAGGAGGTGTTTCTCTTGGCTGACATAAAGAAACCTACCGGAAGGGAAAGAGAATTTTCAAACCCTGCCGTCAACTTCGGCGGTGCCAGGTCCGACAACCACGGAATAGTTGAAAAGGCAAATGATTCAGGCAAGACCTTAAAGAGGCTCCTCACCTATTTCAAGGATTTCAGGATGCTGTTTGTCATGCTCGTCATTTTCGTCATTTTCTCGACAGGGGCAGGCGTTGCTATCCCCGCGCTTGAGGGACGCTCGATCGACCTGATCCACATGGGAAGCATGAGGGAACTGGTCATACTCGTCATCTGGCTGCTTGCGATGTTCATCATCCAGGTTGTCTGCCAGCTGCTCCAGACCAGAGTCTCGGCAAAGCTCAGCCTCTCAGTTACAAGGAAGATAAGGCATGACCTGTTTGAACGGATTGTCAGGCTCCCTGTCAGCTACATGGATACTCACTCAAATGGTGACATCCTGAGCCGCATGACAAGCGATGCCGAGAACATATCTTCAGTTCTCTCGCAGAGCCTTACCTCATTCGTTTCATCTGTCCTGTCGATAACCGGAACTCTGGTGGTCATATTCATTTACAGCTGGCAGCTTTCACTCATCACCATGGTGACAGTGTTCCTGACAGTCTTCTCCACCAAGAAGCTCGCCAAAGTCATGGCTAAGGAGTTCAGGAAGAAAGCCGCGATCAACGGCCAGCTGAACGGCCTCACCCAGGAGATGGTCACAGGATACAAGTCTGTTGCGGCATACAACAATGAAGACAGGATAATTTCCGAATACATCGATCAGGCAAATAACCTGCGCCGCGTCGGCATCAAGGCTGAATCCTTAAGCAACGGCGTCGGACCGATCCTTGACTGCATCAGCAACTTCGGATTTGTCGTGGTAGCGGTATTCGGCGGCATATTCGCATTTAACGGGATGATCACGATCGGAGTCGTGTCCGCGTTCATCGTTTACGCGAAGCAGTTTATCCGCCCTGTAAATGAGGTTGCCCAGATCTTCGGATCCATCCAGACCGCGCTCGCAGGCGCAGAGCGTATCTTCAGCCTCATGGATGAGAAGACAGAATATGACTCCCCTGCTATTGCGGAAGAGCCGGTATCTAAGGGTGCCATTTCATTTGAGAACATAAACTTCTCTTATACACCTGACACGCAGGTCATAAAAAACCTTTCACTTGAAGTAAAGCCCGGAACAAAGATCGCGCTCGTCGGCGCGACCGGAAGCGGCAAGACAACTCTTGCAAGCTTACTGGACCGCTTCTATGATGTTGATTCAGGTGACATTAAGATCGACGGCCGGAGCATCTATGACATGGATCTTGCATCGCTTCGAAGCTCCATCGCGATCGTACTTCAGGACACTGACCTGTTCACTGCTTCGATCAGGGACAACATCAGGTATGCAAGGCCTGACGCAACTGACGCTGAGATTGAAGAGGCTGCGCGCATAAGCAACTGTTCCGGATTCATCGAGGCTCTGCCTTCAGGTTATGACACCAAGCTGGTAAGGGCCGGAGCTAACCTGTCGCAGGGACAGAGGCAGCTCCTCTCCATTGCCCGCGCGGTGCTCGCGGATCCCAAGATCCTTGTTCTGGATGAAGCAACATCATCTGTTGATACCAAGACTGAGAAGCAGATACAGGACGCAATGGCGAACCTGATGAAGAACCGCACGAGCCTCATCATCGCCCACAGGCTTTCGACGATCCTTGATGCGGACTCCATCATCGTACTTGATAACGGCGTAATAGCCGAGACCGGTACATTTGAAGAGCTCATGGCACGTAAGGGACTCTACTACGAGCTGTACATGACTCAGTTCGCAGGCCAGAAGACGTGATGGCGGTGTGTCTGTCAACTAAATAGAAGTTTTTACTTAAAAAGGATGACGCGTTTTCGTGTCATCCTTTTATTTGTCAGCTAAATAGAGAGTTTTGCCTAAAATAGATGACATTATCTTATACGGCGTCA
>SVDE01000059.1:0-6204 GCA_015057955.1 Lachnospiraceae bacterium
CCGGCAGCCTGTTTTTCCCTGACTTCATCAGCGGTCAGACCTGTATTCAGTTTTTCTTCAAGAGTTTTTTCCATTTTGAAGAATGATTATAAAAATATGGGGCTGACTCATTTTTGGTGTGAACCACCATAATGTGACAGCCCCGGTTATATTGCATTTATTTAGCGACTATGTTGATTATACGTCCGGGAACATAGATCTCTTTGACTACGTTTCCTGAAAGTCTGTCCCCGAGAGCCTCTCTGGCGGCAGCGATCGCCGTAGCCTGGTCTGCGTCCGCGGGTATCTTTACAGTTGCCCTGAGTTTTCCGTTCACCTGGACTCCGATCTCTATCTCGTCATCCTTTGTGAGCTCTTCATCATATGTCGGCCAGCTCTGATGGAATACCGAATCTGTTCCGCCGAGTTCCTCCCAGAGTTCCTCTCCGATGTGCGGTGCAAATGGAGCGATCATGATTACCATTGCCTTAAGTGTCTCCATGTCAACACCTGTTGTGCCTGTCAGCTGTACGAACTTGTTGTTGTACTCCATGAATGCGCTGACAACGGTGTTCAGACTGAACTGCTCAAAGCGTGTGGTAACATCCTTGACCATGCGGTTCCTGAGTTTTATGAGTTCCGCTGTCTCTTTTGCGTCTTTGTCCTTATTGGACATCACCATGTTATAGAAACGGCTGATGAACTTGTATACGCCTTCAATGCCTGCAGCATCCCAGATGGAATCCAGCTCCGGCGGTCCTATGAAAAGTTCGTAGAGACGGAGAGAATCGCAGCCGTAATCATTTACCATGTCATCGGGTGATACGATGTTTCCAAGTGATTTGCTCATCTTGGTCGCTTTTCCGGTCTCTTTGTCCCTGCCGCAGACCATGCCCTGGTTGAAGAGTTTTTTGAACGGCTCATCAAAATCCAGTACTCCGATGTCCTTAAGGAACTTGGTGTAGAATCTTGAGTAAAGCAGATGAAGGACAGCATGCTCAACACCGCCAATGTACATGTCTACAGGCAGATATTTGTCAGCCTTGTCCCTGTCCACAAGCGCCTTATCATTATGCGGATCCACATAACGGAGGAAATACCAGGATGAACCTGCCCACTGAGGCATGGTGTTGGTTTCCCTTTTTGCCGGTGCGCCGCAGCACGGGCATGTTGTGTTGACCCATTCATCTATGGCTGCAAGGGGTGACTCTCCTGTGCCTGTAGGCTGGTAGCTCTCCACATCCGGAAGAAGGAGCGGCAGCTCCTCTTCGGGAACCGGAACATTGCCGCAGTTCGGGCAGTGAACGATCGGGATAGGTTCTCCCCAGTATCTCTGTCTTGAGAATACCCAGTCACGGAGTTTGTAATTGACCTTCTTTATGCCTATGCCGCGCTCTTCGATCTCAGCCGGAGCATTTGCCTTGAGTTCAGCTGAATCCCTGCCGGTCCATTCACCTGAATTGATGACGATACCGGTTCCGGTATACGCCTCTTCCATCTTCTCAGGAACCTGTCCGTCGGGTGAGATCACCGGAATGATCGGAAGATTGAATTTTGTAGCGAACTCAAAGTCTCTGTCATCATGAGCAGGTACGCACATGATGGCTCCTGTTCCATAGTCTGCCAGTACGTAATCCGAGATCCAGATTGGAACTTTTGCACCGTTGATCGGGTTGATGCAGTAGCTTCCGGTAAATACACCGGTCTTGTCCTTGTCTGCCATCCTGTCGACATTTGATCTCATGCTTGAGTCAAATATGTATTTCTCAACGCTCTCTTTTGTCTCATCAGTTGCAAGCTCTTTTGCAAGTGCATGTTCGGGAGCGAGTACCATGAATGTAGCTCCATAGAGAGTGTCGGGTCTTGTAGTATATACGGTGATCTTCTTATCACTTCCATCCACAGGGAAATCTATCTCAGCGCCGTAAGATCTTCCGATCCACTCGGTCTGCATCTTCTTAACCTTCTCAGGCCAGTCGAGCGTATCCAGATCTTCAAGGAGCCTGTCTGCATATGCTGTGATCTTAAGCATCCACTGGCGCAGGTTCTTCTTGGTAACCTCGCTGTGGCAACGTTCGCATTTTCCATCGACAACTTCCTCGTTTGCAAGACCTGTCTTGCATGAAGGACACCAGTTGATGGGCATCTCCTTTTCATAAGCGAGACCTTTTTTAAACATCTGGACAAAGATCCACTGAGTCCATTTGTAGAATGCAGGGTCAGTTGTGTTTACCTCCCTGTCCCAGTCATAGATGGCCGCGATCTGGTTGATCTGTCTCTTTATGTTGGAAACATTTTCAGCGGTAGAGATGCTGGGATGAATGCCGTTCTTGATGGCATAGTTCTCAGCAGGCAGTCCGAACGCGTCCCAGCCCATCGGGTGGATCAGATAATAGTTCTGCATCATCTTATAACGGCTCCAGGCATCGGATATGACGTAGCCTCTCCAATGTCCGACATGAAGACCGTTGCCTGAAGGATACGGGAACATGTCCAGGCAGTAATACTTCTCTTTTTTGCCGTCATCAACATTGATGGGGTTCTCTTCCCACCTCTTTGTCCATTTCTTCTCTATTTCTCTGTGGTTATAAATAGGTTTCATTTATTCCTCCGCTATCTAAAACAGTAAAGGTTATTTTACAGCCTTACCTGCTTAAAGTCAAAAATTATATGCTGTCTGTTATGAACATCGCGTCTCCGAAAGAGAAGAACCTGTATCTTTCTCGGATCGCCTCTTCATAAGCATTCAGCATGATCTCCCTTGATGACAGTGCCGATACCAGCATCAGCAGTGTTGATTCGGGCAGATGGAAGTTGGTGATCAGACAGTCCGTGATCTTGAATCTGTATCCCGGATAAATGAAAATGTCTGTCCATCCGCTTGACGGGCTCATTGTTCCGTCCTCTGAAGCTGCTGACTCAAGCGTTCTTGTGGACGTTGTCCCTACGCATATGATCCTTCCGCCGTTCTCCTTCGCGTGGTTGATCTTATCAGCTGCTTCCCTGCTCACCTCATAGTATTCAGAATGCATGTGATGATCAAGGATGTTCTGCTCTTTCACAGGCCTGAAAGTTCCCAAGCCCACATGCAGTGTTATCCTTGCTATGTCGATCCCGCTCTCTTCTATTTCTTTGAGCAGTTCTTTTGTAAAATGAAGTCCCGCTGTAGGAGCCGCAGCGCTGCCATCGTGCATGGCATAAACTGTCTGATATCTGTTCTTATCCTTGAGTTCGTGAGTGATATAAGGCGGCAGGGGCATCTGTCCGAGTCTGTCAAGGATTTCTTCGAAGATCCCGTCAAATTCGAACCTGATGATACGGTTTCCGTCCTCCTTCACTTCTGTGATCTCACCGTTCATCTCCCCGCCGAAATCAAACCGGTGGCCTGTACGGGCTTTCTTTCCCGGCTTGACCAGACACTCCCATTCACAGTCGCTCTTCCTGACCAGAAGGAGTATCTCCACTACCGCTCCGGTATCGGTTCTGGTTCCGAACAATCTGGCCGGGATGACTTTTGTGTCATTTATCACAAGGCAGTCGCCCGGATGAAGATAAGCCTTAATGTTCCTGAAAGTGTCATGTTTCAGAGTGCCTTCAGTTTTATTGACAACCATCAGTCTTGATGATGCCCTGTCCTCCAGCGGATCCTGTGCTATCAGTTCCTTGGGAAGATCATAATAAAAATCTTTAAGCTGCATTATCTGTTAAGTATCTCCATGAATTTTACCGTGTTTTCATACGGCTCTTTAAATACTGCGCTTCCCGCGACTATGATATTGACTCCTGCGTCCAGGACTCTTTCAACGTTATCAAGTTTTATGCCGCCGTCAATCTCAAGATCGATATATCCTTTTCCAGATGCGTTATATTCATCGATCATTGTCCTGAGCGCTTTAGCTCTGTCTATTGACGCTTCGATGAATTTCTGCCCGCCGAATCCGGGCTCAACGCTCATCAGCAGTATCATGTCGCACAGGTCAAGATAGTCCCTTACGACTTCAATATCTGTTCCTGGTTTGATCGAAAGACCTGCCTTAAGGCCAAGATCCCTTATGCCCTGAAGAGTCGCCCTGCAATCACTGCATGCCTCATAATGAACGGTTATTATGTCTGCCCCGCTATCCTTGAACTCTTTAAGATACCGTATCGGTTCTTCGATCATCAGATGCACATCGAACACGATGCTGCCGATATCCCTGATGGATTTTATGACAGGCATTCCGAAAGAAATACTGGGGACGAATTTTCCATCCATGACATCTATGTGAACATACTTTGCTCCGCCCCTGTCTATCTCCTGTATGTCTCTTCCAAGATTCTTGAAATCCGCGGACAGGATCGATGGTGCTAAAATATTCATGATATCTTCCTTTCCAAAAACAAATTCCCCCTAACGACGCTTAAACTTCTGAAATGAGCCATTAGGGGGCGGTTCTTTAATATTTCGTTTTTATTTCACTGAAAATCGCTTTATAGCTGTTATACCTTGAAACACTGATCTTTCCTTTTTCGACAGCGTCCCTTACAGCACAGTCACGCTCTTTTATGTGCTTGCAGTCCTTGAACGGACATTTGTCCCTGTAAGGAGCAAATTCCGGGAATGCATCCTGCAGATCATCCCTGGTATAGTCATCTTCATTTACAAGAAGTGAAGTGAATCCCGGAGTATCTATGATGTGATAATTTCTTCCGAGATCAAACAGTTCGTTATGCCTTGTGGTCTGTTTCCCGCGGCCGACTTTTGTACTTATCGCCCCGACAGATGCCACCTGGCCGTCATCAACATTTTTCTTATCAGCTATGACATTGATAAGCGTTGATTTTCCTACTCCGGAGGGGCCTGCCATGACAGTGATCTTACCCTTGAGCATCATCTTGAGGGGCATCATGCCGGAAGGTTTATCCCCGCCGGCTGCCACGAATACCACCTTGCAGCCCGAGTCTTTGTATGTTTTCTTCAGATTCTTTACATCATCGCCCTTTGCCAGATCTTTCTTGTTGAACACGATGATGGTAGGAATGTTCTGCTTCTTCATCAGAGCAAGGAACCTGTCAAGGATGCTCAGATTGGGATTGGGCGCTTTTACCGCGAATACTACCATTGCCTGATCCACGTTTGCGACAGCGGGTCTGATAAGTGCGTTCTTTCTCGGTTTGATCTCTCCGACTATACCTGTTTTTTCCTTAGCGTCAGTTACCTGGAATACGCAGTTATCTCCGACAAGCGGTGTAATGTTGTCATTCTTGAACGAGCCTTTTGCCCTGCATTCATATACGTTTCCGGTTTCAGTCTTTACGTAATAAAAACCGGATAGAGCTTTAACAATCTTTCCTTCCATTTATCCTCCTCAGAATTCAGGGCGTGTCTGCTTCACTGCTTTCATCGCTGCTACTTTCCTCGGGCGGTTTTTCTTCCTCGACACCTACTCCGAGTATGATCTCAGTTCCCTCTGCGACTTCATCACCTGCGACCAGGCTCTGGGTAACGATCACCCCGACATTATCGTTATCAGGAACTTCACTGAATATGACGAAAAGTCCCGCATCTTCGCACATGGTCAGCGCGCTGCTCATTGAAAAACCGACGCAGTTTGGAACAGACACATAGCTGGTTTCCGGACCGCTGCTTACAACGAGATAAACGGTTGAACCGACTTCTGCTTCCGTGCCGCCTTCAGGACTCTGGGATATGACTATGCCTTCCTCTACTGTATCAGAATGCTCATACGTGACATCTACCACAAATCCCCTGGACTCCAGGGCTGCAACAGATCTGGCCTCGTCAACTTCTGTACAGTCATTTACTATCGCTGTTTCAGTCTGGGAGCCAAGGCTTACAACTATCAGGATACTGGTTCCCTCATTTACGGTTTCACCCTCTTTCGGATCAGAGCTTATTACATAGCCTTCCTCGACCGTATCGGAATGTTCCGTACTTACAGTATATTTGAGTTTTGCATTCGAAAGCGCATTAATGGCTGCGCTTCTGCTCTTTCCTACGAGCTGCGGCACCTTTACTGTCTTCTTTCCGGCGCTGACTGTCAGTGTGATGGTCGTTCCTTCATCAACCTGCGTCCCGCTTGCAACTGACTGTCTTATTACCTGATTTGCAGGCTTGTCACTCTGCTCTTCAGTAACAGAGTATTTCAGCTTCAGGGAATCCAGAGTCTTCTGTGCCACAGTAAGATCCTGTCCGACCAAATTCGGAACCTGAACCTTGGCAGC
>SVDE01000059.1:6304-15019 GCA_015057955.1 Lachnospiraceae bacterium
GATGATGCCTTCTGATATCTCCTGTCAGCCCTCTTCTGGGTACACTTCTCAACTATCTTGACAAGGCTCGAAGGCACATCCTGAACCAGATCGCTTACCTTGGGCACCTGGTCCTGTATGTGCTTAAGTGCCACAGTTACAGGTGAGTCTCCGTCAAAAGGCAGTTTACCGGTAAGCATTTCAAAGAATGATATACCAAATGAATAAATATCACTGCGCGCATCAACAACATCTCCCCTTGCCTGTTCCGGAGATATGTACTGGGCTGAGCCCAGGACATCAGACGAAATGGTATTGGCAGTAGTTGTACGTGCTATGCCAAAGTCAGTCACCTTTATCTTGCCTTCTCTTGATATGAGCACGTTCTGCGGCTTGATGTCTCTGTGGACTATGCCGGCATTGTGGGCTGCCTCCATGCCCTGGACCACCTGTATTGCTATGCTGGTTGCCTCTTTTACAGGAAGGCGGCCGTTTATGCCTATGTATTTTTTCAGGGTTATGCCGTCGACATATTCCATTACTATGTAATATATGCCTTCGGTCTCATTAACATCGTATACGTTTACAACATTCGGATGCAGGAGTGCCGCAGCCGATTGCGCTTCGACCTTGAAATTCTTGACAAAATTCTTGTCCTCACAGAATTCCGGCTTAAGGAACTTCATTGCTACAAGCCTGTTCAGCTTTGTATCCCTGGCTTTGTAGACATCGCTCATACCGCCGGTTCCGATCTTTTCAAGGATCTCGTATCGATCTTCTATGAACATTCCTTCTCGGATCATTGCAAACCTCTTTTACTGTGCGATCAGAACTGCAGCGATGTTGTCTTTGCCGCCGGCTTCATTTGCCAGATCGACAAGTTTTTCAGCTTTGGCACGGAGAGATCCCCTGGCGTTTATGACAGCCTGAATGGTCCTCTCGCTGAGCATGTTATAGAGTCCGTCTGTGCACAGAAGGATTATCTCTCCCTTTTCAAGCTCTACCTGGAAATAATCAGGCTCAACTGTTTCCTCTGCGCCAATTGCCCTTGTGATGACATTGTTCTTGTTATGGAAACGGGCTTCTTCTTTTGTGATCTTTCCGCGTCTCATGAGTTCACCGACATATGAGTGATCCCATGTGATCTGTGTCATTTCATCACCAACAATGTATGCCCTTGAGTCACCGACATTTGCGACATACACAACTCCATCCATAACCGTAGCAGCCACAAGAGTAGTAGCCATGCCCTGATATTCAGGTTCCTGGCCTTCATTAAATACGATCTCATTTACCTCTGTAATGGCTTCCTTAAATATTGCAAGGGGATTTTCCAGTTCAGAGTTTTCCACGAGGTCAAAAAAGTTCTCCGCTGCGGTTGATGAAGCGTATTCACCCGCGTTACGTCCGCCAAGTCCGTCACATACGACATAGAGATTGTCGAGATTGCCGATCGGATCGTCGCACTCGAGTGAATAATCCTGATTGTACTTACGTACATTTCCTATGTCTGTAATTCCATATGACTTCATACAATGTCCTCCTCAAATGTTAAACATCAGCGTGTTCTTCTTTGTATCTGAGCTGCCCGCAGGCTCCGTCTATGTCACGGCCCATTTCCCTGCGGCGTGTTGCCTGAATGCCTTCCTCCTCAAGTATCTCAAGGAATCTCCTGATATCCTTTTCCGCTGCCGCGCCGTAATCGTTCTCCGGGGTTGGGTTCACAGGTATAAGGTTAACATGGGCATTCCGGCCTTTTAACCGGGATGCAAGTTCCCTCGCATGCTCCGGTTTGTCATTAATTCCGTCTATAAGACAATACTCGAATGTGACCCTGCGCCCCGTGCTTTCAAAATAACGGTCACATGCGCTCAGGATCTCATCCATTGAATACTTCTTTGCAACGGGCATTATCTGTCTTCTTATGCGGTCATTAGGTGCATGCAAAGACAGGGCCAGCGTCACTTTCAGCGACTCCTGACTCAGCCTGTCGATTGCGGGTACGATCCCACATGTCGATATTGTAATATTTCTTTGGCTTACGTGCAAGGCTTTTTCATCCGACAGGATTCGCACAAAAGCCATCACATTTTCATAGTTTACAAGCGGTTCTCCCATGCCCATAATGACCACGTTCGACACCCTCTCACCTATGTCTTTCTGTATAGCGTAAACCTGCCCGAGTATCTCCGATGTATGCAGGTTCCTGATGCACCCGTTCAGCGTTGAAGCACAGAATGAGCATCCCATCGCGCATCCGACCTGTGATGACACGCACACTGAGTTTCCATGCTTATACCGCATCATGACGCTCTCGATCAGATTTCCGTCTTCAAGGGAAAACAGATATTTTTTTGTGCCATCCGCTTTTGATGTCTGCACTCTGCGGATCTCAAGCGCATTTAAAGTGCAGTTCTGCTTAAGCCTTTCTTTAAGGTCCTTGGGAATGTTGCTCATTTCATCGAATGAAGATACCAGTTTCTCATGCATCCATGAAAACAGCTGATCCGCGCGGAATGCGGGAAGTCCTTCTTCCCTGACCCAGGCTTTAAGGCGTTCATATTCCATTGATCTCAGATCGATCCTGTCCATTTATATCCTCTTGAGCACTGCTATGTAGAACCCGTCTCCTCTTCCTTCCAGTATCTGCTCTTCACTGATAAGCTCAAACGGGTGCTCACGCATGAACCATTTTACATTTTCCGCATTCTCACCAATATTTACAGTACATGTACTGTAAAGCAGTATTCCGCCCTTTTTAACATATGTATGCACCGCTTCAAGTATCTGCCGCTGAAGGCCGACCAGTCCTTCAAGATCTTTCTTTCTCAGTCTGAATTTGATGTCCGGTTTTTTCCCGATCACGCCAATGCCGGAACAAGGGAGATCTGCTATCACCATGTCCGCCCTTCCTTCCATTAACGGGTCCTTCACTTTGGCGTCAAAGACCTGTGAGCGGATGTTTGTGATACCGAGTCGTTTGATGTTCTCATCTATGAGCGCGGTTTTTGCCGGGCTAAGATCTCTTGAATAAACATGTGCATAGGGGAACTCCTGTGCGGCGCATATGCTCTTGCCGCCGGGAGCTGCGCATACATCAACGATCAACGGAGCATTGATCCCGGTCTTTTCCAGTTCCCTGCAGCCTGTAAGCGCTGCCTTCACTGAACTGATGTCCTGCACCGAAAACCATCCTCTCCTGTATGCTTCAAGATCCGTAAGCACTCCGGATAATCTGAGATAATGGCATCCGCCGCTTTCATCTGCCGGTACAACAGTACATCCCTGTGCTTCAAGAGACCTTATGATCTCATCTTCGGGTACATTGATGGTATTAAGTCTTATGCAAAGCGGTTTGTCCGCTTCAAGAGCACCTTCAAAAAAGGCTTTTGCTCTTTTCCGTCCGAATCCCGCTACTGTAAGCTCATATATCCACTTAGGCACGGAAAGCCTTACATTTTCAGGCATGCTTTCCTTCACTATACCGGCTCCTTCTCTCTGTATGCTGCGGAGTACTCCGTTTACGAAAGGCACAAGTCTGGAAAAACCGCGTTTTTTCGTAAGTAGCGCGGATTCGTTTATGGCTGCATGATCCGGCACAGAATCCATGAACATGAGCTGATAAGCGCCGCATCTTAAAATGTTCAGGATGACCGGACGCATTTTTACCGTATTCACGCTTGAGACTCTGTTAATGCAGTGATCAAGAAATATCAGGCGTTCAAGTACGCCCAGATATAACCGGCTTACAAATGCACGGTCCCGGTATTCCAGCTTTTCTTTTGAAAAAGTCCTGTTAACCACAACATGGCTGAACTCTCCGTCTTCGAGAGTTTCAGCCAGCATTGTTAAAACCAGGTTTCTTATGTTCAGACTTTCAGCCAAGTTTTGTTCCCTGTTCTATCTTTCTGCCGCGGAGGAATTCCTCCACTGTCATTTTCTTCTTTCCTTCGAGCTGCACTGTAAGAGGCTCAAGATATGCGTCTTTCGCAGCGATCATGAAAGCTTTTTTACTGACATTTTCCACCGTACCGGGCTCATGTGTCTCCCCATCTTCATAAGGCACTACACGAGCGCTGCAGATCTTGAACGTCTTTCCATCCAGATATGTATATGTTCCCGGCCAGGGATCAAAAGCCCTGGTCTTTCTTTCTATGGAAGCCGCGTCCTCGTTGAAATCAATAAGGCCGTCTTCCTTTCCGATCTGTTTTACATATGTGCTCATGGAATCATCCTGAGGCACTCCTGTTATCGTTCCTGCTTCTATCCTGTCGATCGTCTCGATCAGTAGCCTCCCTCCGAGTTCGATTGCTTTTTCCTCTATTGAAGCCTTGGTCTCGTCCGGAGCGAGTTCCATCTCCTCCTGCATGAGGATGTCGCCCGTGTCCATCTTCTCCGCCATCTTCATGATCGTTACACCGCTCTTTTCATCCCCGTTCAGGATCGCTGCCATAAGAGGGGCTGCTCCCCTGTATTTCGGAAGGAGCGAGGGATGGACATTTATGCACCCAAGCGGAGCCATCTCAAGGAGCCTGTTGGGGAGTTTCTGGGCGTATGCTGCCACAACGTGGAGATCAGCACCAAGGCTTTCTATCTCATCAAGTGCAGCGCTGTCAGAAATCTTTGCCGGCTGGAGTACCCTGATCCCTGCTGCAAGCGCAGTCTCTTTAGCGGGTGAAAAGCTGATATTCTTTCCCCTTCCGGAGGCTTTGTCAGGCTGTGTTACAATTCCGATCACTTCATGTCTTGAAGCAATGAGTTTTTCAAGCATGCATGCTGCCAGATGCGGTGTTCCGAAAAAAACTATCTTCATCTTACTCTTCTCCGTCATCCTCGTCGTTTTCTCCGGAGGTATGCACAGGTCCCTCTACTATATCTACATAGAGATGCCCGTCCATATGGTCTGTCTCGTGGCATATTGCTCTGGCAAGGAGGCCTTCTGCCTTCAGCTCGTATGGTTTCAGTTCCCTGTCAAATGCTTTCAGCGTCACTCTTAACGGTCTTGTGACCACTCCCCATTTACCAGGGAAAGACAGGCATCCCTCGTTTCCGGTCTGGGTATCTTCTCCCTCTGGAATAACAGTCGGATTAATAACAACAAGGTCTTTTCCGTCAGTATGGATCATGAACCCTTCAGATGCTTTCGGTTCTTCTCCTTCTTCATCTGTCATCAGGTCTTCAGGATTTATGTTGATTATGCAGATCCTTTTAAGAACGCCTACCTGTACCGCAGCAAGTCCTACACCGTTGAAAGATTCCAGACTTTCACACATGTCGTCTATGAGTTCCGCCGTTCTCGGTGTTATCTCCTTTACCTGCTTTGAAATCTTTCTGAGGATCGGATCCTCTTCTGTTCTGATCTGTCTAAGTGCCATTTGCGATGTTGCCTCCTATTGCTGAAAATCGAATGCTGTCTGTATGTCTTTTCCCTGATGCTGCTGCAGGAATTCTTCAGCAGCATCCTTTATCAGGATAAGATCATCGTAAGTTTTAGATTTGACGTAAATGATCTTTCTGTATCTGTCATTGATCATGGATATGGAAGGATCCACCGGACCCATTTTCCAGATATCCCTTCCGGTTCTTTTTATTTCTTCATCAATACAGGAACTAAGCTGTCTGCAGACGCTCTCCAGAAAAGCTTTGTCCGCGCTTGTTAAAAGTATGCCAAGCATCGTCTTTACCGGGGGATATCCGAGGATCGTCCTGTAATCCATTTCAAATGCGTAAAAGCTTTCGTAATCCTGTTTTGCTCCGCATTGTATGGCATAGTTGTCCGGTGAATATGTCTGTATGACAACGCTGCCCTTTTTTTCGCCTCTTCCCGCTCTTCCGGCGGCCTGTGTTATCAGCTGGAAAGTCCGCTCCGGGGCCTGGTAGCTTTCAGAATACAGTGACATGTCTGCCGCCATTATGCCGACAAGTGTCACGTTCGCGAAATCATGACCCTTCACTATCATCTGGGTTCCTATCAGTATGTCAGCCTCCCTGTTGGCGAAAGCTGAAAGGATCTTTGCATGACCGTCCTTTTCTTTTGTAGTGTCAAGGTCCATGCGGAGCGTTTTGGCCTGAGGGAACAGATTGTTGATCTCCTCTTCCACTTTTTGGGTACCGGCTCCGAACCTTCCGATGTATTTGGACCCGCACTCCGGACACGTTTTGACCATGGGCATCTCATATCCGCAGTAGTGGCACATAAGCTTTCCGTTGTTGTGATATTTTAATGACACATCACAGTGAGGGCATTTTAACGGTTTCCCGCATTTCCTGCAGGATACGAAGCTTGAATGGCCTCTCCTGTTTATGAAGAGCATTACCTGTTCTCCCCTGGAAAGCCGGTCCTCTATCAGGCAATAAAGCCTTTCACTGACCATTGAGCGTCTTCCGTTATTCAGTTCCTCCCTCAAATCGACTATCTCTACATCCGGGAGTACTGCGCCGTTTGCCCTTTTTTCCAGTTTGTACAGCTGATACCGGCCATTTTGCGCTTTGAAGTATGACTCAATGCTGGGCGTTGCCGATCCCATTACCACGATCCCGCCTGAAAGCTCAGCCCTTTTAATGGCTACCTCCCTGGCATGATACCTGGGAACATTCTCATTTCTGTATGTACCTTCATGTTCCTCGTCTATTATGATGATACCGAGGTTTTTGAACGGCGTGAACAATGCTGATCTCGGACCAATGATCACATCCACTTCTCCAAGCCTTGCCTTTTCAAGCTGGTCATGCTTTTGAGCCGGCGTGAGTCTTGAGTGTATCACTGAGATGCGGTTTCCGAATTTCCGGTAAAACCTGAGAACCGTCTGATACGTGAGCGCTATCTCCGGTATCAGTATGATCGCCTGCTTCCCAAGGCCTATCATCCTGTTTATCAGTTCGATGTATACCTCAGTCTTGCCGGATCCGGTCACTCCTCTGATGAGTGAAGGTCTCAGGTCTTTGCTTTCATACCTTTCCCAGATACTCCGGCACACTTCGCTCTGTTCACTGTTCAGCCGAATATCATACCGCGGCTTTTCGTCTATGTTAACGGCATCTCTGAGATTTGTCTTAATGACTACCTTTATGAGTCCGTCTTTTTCAAGAGATCTGATAGTTGATGCGGCAATATTAAGGCGGTCCCGTACCATGCTCATCGGAAGGACTTTTTCGCTGATCAGTTCTTTGAGCAGCCTTGCCTTGGCCACATTCTTTTTTCTCTCATTGGTTTCCAGAGCCGCGTTTGCACTGGCCACATCTGCATCCAGACAGACAAATTTTTCAATTACGGGCTCCGATCTTCTCTTTACGGGAAGCACTGTCTTCAGTGCCTGATTCATTGTCCCGCCGTAGCTGGTCCTGATGAAGTCAGCCAGTGAGATCATGACCGACTCGATAGATGTGCTCCCGGGCTCAACTCCCTGTATAGTTTTGAGCCGCGCTGTATCAAACGCGGCTCTTTCCTTAACGTTTATCACAAACCCTTTTTTCAGGGCTGAACCTCTGCCAAAGGGAACTTGCACCTGACTTCCCTTTTTTACGATACCTTCAAGCTCTTCAGGTATGATGTATTCAAATGTCCTGTCAACGGCTTCATGCGATATGTCGATGACAACATCTGCAAAGGTCATATTATTCCGATCTCCTGGCACAGTTCTTCAAACCTGATGGAATCTACAAGGATCTCTCTTGGCTTTGCACCGTTCTGCGGGCCAATGGCTCCGATCTCATACAGTTGGTCGATTATCCTCGCAGCCCTGTTGAATCCGACACTGAATCTTCTTTGGAGCATGCTTGATGACGCCTTTCCGCTCTCTATGCAGAGTTTTCCTGCTTCATACAGATACTCGTCATATTTGCCGGAACCGTCGTCGCTCTCATCCGAACCTGACTGGCCGCTGCTCTCAGGCTGGTTGAACTTATCCATTTCAGCCTGTTCTTTTTCATAGTAGTTTATGTGGCTCTGACGTGTCAGGAATTTTACAGTCTTCTGTATCTCTTCATCAGAAACAAATGCGCCTTGAACTCTGACCGGTTTTACATAACCTGTCGGATAGAACAGCATGTCACCATATCCGAGGAGTTTTTCAGCGCCTACCATGTCTATGATGGTCCTTGAATCCACACCTGACGCAACGAGCAGGGCTACCCTGGCAGGAATATTTGCTTTAATAAGTCCTGTAACGACATCCACGGAAGGACGCTGGGTAGCGATTATGAGATGAATGCCTGCCGCTCTTGCGAGCTGCGCCAGACGGCATATCAGGCTCTCAACTTCTTTTGCCGCAACCATCATAAGGTCTGCCAGCTCATCTATAACGATGACGATCTGCTGCATTTTCTTCGGGTTTTCTTCTTCCTTGCTGAGAGTGCCGGCATCAAACTTTTCATTATATGTCTTAAAATCACGGACTCCGGACATCTGCATCCTCTGGTAGCGGTTTGTCATCTCTCCGACTGCCCACCTAAGTGTGCTCACCGCCTGTCCGGGATCTGTAACGACCGGTTTCATAAGATGCGGGATCCCCTGATATACTCCAAACTCTACCTTCTTGGGATCCACTATGATAAGGCCTACCTCACGGGGAGTAGCCCTGTAAAGGATGCACAGAATGATGGAATTAAGGAATACAGACTTACCTGATCCTGTTGTACCGGCTACCAGCATGTGCGGCATCTTGGCGAGGTCGCATGCTATGACATTGCCGCTTATGTCTTTTCCTGCCGAAAACGCTATCTTGCTCTTCTGCTTCT
>SVDE01000060.1 GCA_015057955.1 Lachnospiraceae bacterium
GCCTTAAGGCTGAAGACTGAGAATAACAATTGAGAACAAAGTAAAACCCTAATTACTTGTCATTGGCCGGCCTGCCTTAAAGGGCAGGCGGCCGATAGATACCCCCGAGACAGAGGTTTTCGGGAGTATCTATGGGCCGGATGGTCTATCACCTATCCATACGAAAGCAGGTGCAATAAGCTTTTTCATTATTAATCCATAAACAGGACGGGTCCGGAGGCAACATGCTACCGGGCCTTTCCTGTTTACACGGGCAGGAACACTGTCACAAAAAAGTCACAAAATTTCTCAAATTTACGCATGAAAATGACGCTTTGTGACACATGTTGTGACGGCTCATTTTTTATTATATGTATGTAATAAGAAATAAACCGCATCAAGTATATTAGGGGTTAACATATGAAGAACTTAAAGATAAGAAACAGAATACTCGCTTTCATCCTTTTATTAGCAGTATGCATATCCATCATTCCTCATCATGTGCTGGCAGATGACAGCATTGCTGAAGATGCTGTAATGATCCAGGATACTATCGTTGCCGAAGAAGTATCTGAGGAAGTATCTGAGGAAGTTGAGACTGCATTCGAAGAGATAGCTGAAGAAGAGATCGAAGTGCAGGAAGAAGCAGCTTTCGAAGAGATAGCTGAAGAGATCATCGAGGAAGAGACCGCATCTGAGGAAGCAGTTGAAGCAGTAGAAGAGATTGCTGCTGAAGAAACTACCGAAGAAATAGAGAACACAGTTGAAGAAACTACAGCTGTTCAGGAAGCGGCTCAGACGGGCATGGCTAACGTTCTTACAAAGAATGTAAATACATTTGACAACCTTACATACAAGATCACAGTAAGCTATGACGCAGCCGCAGGCATCCCTGCAGACGCACAGCTCAGGGCGATCGAAGTTACATCCGCACTTTCTTACATCGATGATAACGATATGATCGAATACTTCGGCCGTTCAGCAAATGCACTTGAACTTGACCTTGCTGCAATGAGCTCAGTCAGACTTTTCGACATTTCCCTTATCGGAACTGACGGAACAGAATACCAGCCTAACGAGAAAGTGGCAGTTGCGATCGAACTTATCGGCAAAGCAAATGAAGCTGAAGAGATGAAGGTAGTTCACTTCGGAACTGAGACTGAACAGCTTGCAGCAGAAGTAGAAAACAACGTAGTATCATTCGAGACTGAAGGATTCTCAGTATTCTCATTGGTCGATGTAACCGTTCAGGAAAAAGAGATCGATGCACAGCTTGCAAATGCAGAAGATAAGATCTTCGAAAACGATCACATCATCCTTACAGGAAAAATGCCTGAGCAGGGGATCGTTGAAGCCATCCCGGTTACAGTTGAGATCGAAGGAGAAGAAGTCCTTTCAGCATACGACATCAATATATATGCAAACCCTCTTTTCCAGGCAATGGGCATCACCTGGCAGCCTACAGAGGGAGTGATCCGCGTAACAGTTAAGAGCGATGCATTTGCAGTGAGCAAAGTAAATGTTTACCACATGGCAGATGTAAACAGCGAAGCTGAACTGGTAGCAGGATCTGTTTCAGTAGAAGACGGAAGCGTAACATTTAACGCTGAGAGCTTTTCGGTTTACCCTGTAACAGACGCAGAAGTAGCTCCCAGGATCTTCTACAGCTTCTTTAACGGCAGCACAGTTCTTGCATCCGAATACATCACCAAGATCAGCGAATTCTATGATCCCGGTGTAAGCCCTGAATACGGACAGACTTTCATCGGATGGGCATTCAGCGCATCTGAGACAGATGAAAGCAAAATGTATGATTTCGAAGAGCTTAAGAATCAGCTCGAGGCGACTCTTGCAGGATCTTACGCAGACGGAACCCAGATAAATGTTTACGCAAAATATAAGGAAGCTTACTACCTCCGTTACATGGTAATGGATGGCGAAGGAAATGTTGCGGTATTAAAGAGCGACAGTGTCCGTACAGATGCAGCAGACAAGAACATCACAGTAAACTGCGATTATTCAGCAGCCGGAGAGACATTTGAAGGATGGATCGACGCAGCAGCCGGAACAGTTTACCAGAATGGCAGCACGATCACTCTTGATCATCACATCGATCTGAACGTTAAGGTTGCAGGCCGCTACTGGCTGGTATTCAACGCAAATACTACAGGCGCTACATTTACCGGCCCTCAGCTGATCTACGATGACATCGTTACAGTAAAGCCTGAAGATCCCGCAAAGAAGGGCTATGTATTCACAGGCTGGAATGATAAGGCTGACGGAAGCGGCAAATGGTGGTACAAGGCTGACGGTTCTGTTAACAGATTCGGAAGCAGGATCACTGACGATACAGTCCTCTATGCACAGTGGACAGGCGCAGCAAACAGCTACAACATTATCTTCTGGAAGGAAAGAGCTTCTGACGAAGCAGGCCTTTCAAATGAACAGAGAAATTACGATTACGTGGAGAGCGTTACAGTATCTGACAATGTCAGGACAGGCGATGCCAT
Organism: Lachnospiraceae bacterium; assembly: GCA_015057955.1. Taxonomy (GTDB): domain Bacteria; phylum Bacillota; class Clostridia; order Lachnospirales; family Lachnospiraceae; genus RGIG5612. The sequence continues at coordinate 2,490 of SVDE01000060.1, forward strand.
CACTCTTCCTTACGGATATGACAGAAAAGCCAATTTAACCGATAAAGACAGCGAGTATTATCAGACCGAGTACGGCTGGAATGACTGGAACAGCTCCATGACAGTCGGCGCTGACGGCACAACAGTTGTTAACGTATATTACAATCTTAAAGCTTATCATCTGTACTTTCAGATCTATGATTACAAATATACCGAAACTACCGGCAACAGCGGGACCCAGTACGGTATCGTGGATGATGAGTATGTAAGGCTCTACTACAGAGGCAATGCATGGAGAACTTCCAACAGCAGCTACGGGACCATTTATACAGGAACACGCTACACCCGCAGCAACAGCCCGTCATGGCAGACGATTAAAGATATCCATGCGCTTTATGGCACAGAGATAACAGACAGGTTTCCTATTGTCGGAACAAATGGACATACATATACAGCAGCGCGCTGGGATCCCCAGGCAAACACCCTCGGATGGAATGAAGTAATGTCGATCATCTACTCGATGCCGAATGACAATGTTACATTCCGTCTTGATACATCTAGCCGTCCGACAAAGACTGTTAACTATTTCGTAGAAGCGCTCCCCGGCAGCATAGGTACTGTAAGCGCTCCGGCAAACCTTTATGACAAAAACAACAAGTCAGTTTCATCCTCTGAGCAGTTCATCCTGTTTAAGAGTGTATCAATGAAATATAACGGCGTTACCCAGGAAGACCTTCTTGATATCGCAGGTTTTGAGTTCCTCGGTGCTGACAGCCAGCACAATACCAACGGATTCTGGATCTACAACACAAGCAAAGACGGATCCATGAACGTATATTACAGACGTTCAGTCCATACCATAGATTTTGTTTCAGAGGGAGCGTTTGTTACTGAAGCAGCTACAGCAAGCGTATCTGTACCTTACGGCGCGAGAATGATCGACTACATCCCGGCTGAGCCCGAAAACGGCATGGAAGGCTACTACTTCGACGGCTGGTACAAGGATCAGGCCTGCAGCGCCGGACTCGAGATCTCCGAAGATGACATCATGCCTAACGGCAATGCGATCTATTATGCAAAATGGTCCACATACCGTGTACGCGTTGTATTTGAGACCGGATGCAGCGATTACTGGTTTGCTAACAGCCAGGCTCCTTCATTCCGTATCGATTACGGTGAGGGCGTTTCCTTCGCAAATGTTAAACCCGGTGTTGCAAAGCGCCCCGGATACAAACTCACAGGCTGGTATTTAAATAAGGATTATTCCGGCGACCCGATCGCTACTGACGCTGAATACATCATTCAGAAGAACACTCCGGGAGTCAACATGAACTATCAGTCAACTGAAGACTGGACAGGAAATGTTTACGGTGATAACGACGGAGCACATGCAGATGTAAAAGGGATCCTCAAATTATACGCACGCTGGCAGCTTGACATAAAGGAAGGCGCAGTTTACTTCCTCTATGAAGTTGAAGACGGCTACTGCATTTTCGATGCAGCAGGAAATAACCAGACAGTTATCCCGGTTGATTCGGTAGGACATGCAGCAGAAACCACATTCCAGATCGCGCAGGCTCCTGAAGGATATACATCAGGTGTTGATTTCACAAACTGGATGGTCCTTAACAAAAACGGCGGTGCAACAAGCGTTGTTTATCCTGCAGGCCAGACAGTCAGTCTGACTATGACAGAGTGGGAAGACTACATTGACACGATCACTGTTACAGATACTGAAGGAAATGTAGGAACAATGAAGATCGTCCGCCTCAGAGCACGCTTTACTTCAAAGGAAGACAAGTCCACAGCCATTACCTTCAACGGAAATGGCGGAGTAATGGACGGAGGCGCTAAGGAATTTACACAGGTAGTTCCCCTGAACGCCACCATCGATCTTTCAGTCCAGAGCGCAGCATTCACCCGCGAGCATTATTCACTGGTCGAATGGAACACAAGCGCTGACGGAACAGGAAGAAGCTTCCCTGTTAATGAGCAGGTTTATGCAAACAATGAGAACCTGACTGAGGGTGAGACAAATGTTCTTTACGCGATCTGGCTGGCTGACATCGAGATCACGGCAGTCGGACCTGCAGAGGAAGTTATCTACGACGGTTTTGAACATGCAAATACACATGAATACGAATTCACATATACACTCGGCGGAGAAGAAGTTGAAGGAACAGAAGAAGATGTTATCGTGAGCGGCATCGCTTACCGCAAGGTAACTCTTACAGGCCACAACATCACAGTCATGATCAGAAAAGAAGGCTGGCCTGTTGCTTCCGGCACAGAGAAGGGCAAATATACAGCAGCAGAAATGTCTGATGAAGAGCTTGAGAACATGATCAGCATCGACAGCTCAGCTTATACAGGAGCATACAATGTAAAGCGCATCTTCGTTCCGGCAACCCTTACCATCAGAGACCTCATGCTGACGATCAAAAAGGAAGTAACCGGCAGCTTCTCTGACAACAGAAAAGCATTTACATTTACACTTACAAGCATTGACGGGATGTCTGAAGGAACTTTCAGGGGAACGATCTATCACAAGATTGAGGGAACAACAACGGAAGTTACATTTACCATCGGCGGAACATTCTGGATGCGTGACGGCGATATCGTTAAGATCGAAGGGCTTCCCAAGGACAGACAGATCGTCTTCACAGAAGATAATGACGGATATACAACAACCTGGTCGCTCAACGGAGCAGAGCCGGCTGAAGGCAGCAGTGCATCTGTAACTCTTACAGACGACTCTGAAATGGTAGTAAGAAATGAGCATCTTCCTGTTGCTCCCACAGGCGTTAAGACTGCAACAGTTCCATATATGTGGATACTTCTTTTAGGCGGCCTCATGATCGCAGCATCTGTCTTCATGAAGCTTAAAGGAAGAAGAGAAGAGGATTGAAGCCATTTGATGTTAACGGGCCGGTTGCCCGCTGCCCCTAAACTAGGATAAAACTGTATAAAATAACAAAAATAAGCGAGATCAGAGGCAAAATCACCCCTGATCTCACTTGTTTTTTGGGAAAATCGCCTCTAATCGCAGTACATTTACTGATATTTACCAAAAAAACAGTGAGATTAGAGGCGCAGTGACCGCCGCTAGCAACAAACAACGCAGTGACCGCCGCCCGTGTCCCGCAGCACAAGTTGGCTACTTAAACAGCCGGAAATATAACTCTGTCCGGGCGTCATTTGGCTCATCAAGCATTGGAAGTGATAGTTCGGCCCTTATGGCGTTCATAATATTGATCAGAGAATGATAGGTTTTTACATTTCCTGCCGTAATGGCTATATATTTGTATCCCGCCATTTTGAGCGCAGTCTGGCGGTTCATGTCATCAGTATAATGATCCGGGTCAAGATGATATAACTTGCTATTATATTCAACTACAATATTACCTCTGTTAAATACAAGATCACCATGGATACATGCGTAACCGACAAGACGCTTTCCATTTGATGTAAGAGCGATCTCTTTATTCAGCTCAAAATGCGAGATCCCGCATCCGCCGTACCTTGGCGGCAGAACTGAGAAAATGGCCAGCTTAGTTTCCATCGGCGAGTTCGAACGTTCACGGACGTAGCGCAGCGCGGCAGTTGCTTTGGAAGCCCCGTAAAAACTGTGATTTGACAGGACATACTCTTTTAGCTGTTTGATAGTAGTTGGCGAATTGCGGGATGATTGTTCAGCCGAAGATTTCAGACTATAGATGGAACATAAGTCATAGCCAAATCTTATAAGGTCAATTAAATCCAGGTATCTGGCGGCCTGAAGAAAACACAGTTCGGGACGTGCGATGTATATGTCATATTTCCCGCGGCTGATATGCAGAAAGCTTTCAGGGGGAAATGGAAGAGTTCTGCTGTTAATAACACATGAAGAACATCTTCTTTTGAATCTGTCTTCCGGCGCTGTCAGATATAACGGCAGGCTGAGTCCTAAAATGCCGGCGACTTCAGAAGAAATTTTAGAAGTGACGGTAAATCGGTACTTGTCCGGTAGATCTGAAAAAGCCAGCCGGCGATTCAAAAAAGTGTCAGAGTTTGAATTTAGCCAGAACTCTCCGGCGGAAGGGTAAATGACAGGAACAATCATATGAAATACCTCCTATGTGAAATTGTTAGAAATGTGATATTTGAAAAGAAGCACAAGAAAATGCCTCGGATTCCCATAAAACAGAATGGAGCATGCCATAGTATGGCGTGCCTCTAAACTAAAGTAAAATAAAAGAAAATGATGAAAAATCATGAGAATAGAGGCGGTTTTATCCCTAAACGCTCATGTTTTATAAGAAATCTGCCTCTAATCGCGGCTTGTTTGCCGGAATTTACAAGAAAATAATGAGATTAGAGGTGCCGGCCCAAACGCCGGCCGGTATAGAGATCAGTCTCCCTCTACCAGCCTTACAATCTCCTCAACAGCGGCATCAATGCCGAAGGAGGAAGTACAAATGAGCCTGTCATAATTGTGCATATCGCCCCAACTGCGGCCGGTAGTATATTCGTAACTTGTCCGGCGGCGCTTGTCAGTAGTGGCGATCCGCTCCTTAGCCTCTTCCACAGAACAGTTTTCGGATTCGGCAATTCTTGCAGCACGAAAATCCGGGTCAGCGTATAGGAAAATGTGAAGCGCTTCAGGATTGTCCTTGAGGTAATAGTCAGCCCTTCTGCCAATGATAATGCAGTTGCCTTTCTCGGCCAGTTCTCTTATGAACTTGCCCTGCTGATCAAAGATATATTTATCCTGGTCGGCAGCGTCATTGGCAAAGATGGGAAAGATCTCCTGGAATATATTTCTTCGCCCCCCGATTTCATCAGATCCGGCAACAATGGAAACTGGCATCATGAGCTTTTCGGCGAGCTGGCCTATGAGTTCGCGGTCATAGAATTTCCATCCGAGTCTTTCGGCAAGCTTAAGGCCCATTTCACGTCCGCCGCTGCCGTATTCTCTTCCAATGGTAATTATGGTTTTTTTCATGGGAAACTGCCTCCTTGAAGAAATGAGTCATTATTGTTGTTTACAAATAAAGAATAACACAATATGATGCCCTTCTCAATAAGCATAAGGCAGGATAAATTTATTGCCTAAAATAGCAAAGAATACTATAATTATTTTGAGTTTTTATAGGCAAATTACACAGAACAATTGAACAGTAATTTAATTAAAAAAAACCAAATAAACAAACTTATCCCGGCATTGATACTGGCAGGGCTGATTTTTATATCCATGATTTCTCTCGGCTGTTCGGGTGAAAAGAGCACTCCTGAGACTCAGGTCACACCTAAGCTCTCGTATGATGAAACAACGGCAAATAAGAGCGAGGAACCGGGAAACAGCAAACCGGCAGGCACATATTTAACTCCCGATTTCTTGGATGCTGTTTTCCATGAAGATCTGGCTGAGACAGACGGGGTAATGTTCATTGACACATCCGCTGTCAGCGAAGGATATGTTGCGGCTGCCGGAACATCACAGTCACGTTTAAAGTTCCAGGTCATCTTTGGAGAGACCAAGTACAATTACGATCTTCCAAATGACGGAACTGCTAAGATATTCCCTCTGCAGAGCGGAGACGGGTATTACTCTTTCCGCATTATGGAAAACATAGTTGACAGTAAGTATGCGCTTGCATTTGAGACAGGAGCGGATGTTTCTTTACTGAGTGAGTTTGAACCGTACCTGCGGCCGAATATTTATGTCAATTATACAGAGTCGTCCCAGTGCGTGAAAAAATGCTCAGAGTTTGCGGCACAATCTGACAGTGCTCCGGAAATAATAACTTTAGTTTATGATTATGTCTGCTCATCCGTATCGTATGACTACGAAAAGGCAGCAGGAGGGCTTGACATGTATGAGCCTGATCCTGATGCTACGCTGAAGAGCGGCAAAGGCATATGCCTGGACTACGCGTCTTTAGCCGCGTCAATGCTGAGAAGCCAGGGCATACCGACAAAACTCATATTCGGATATGTGGCACCTGATGACCTGTACCATGCATGGAACATGTTCTATACGGAAGAGACAGGCTGGGTGAGCGTGGAATTCGAGATAAACGAGAAAAACTGGAACCGTCTGGACCTGACTTTTTCCGCAAACGGTTCGGACAGTACATTTATAGGTAACGGAACAAATTATGCGGACGTGTATCAGTACTGATGCACAGTAAGGAGACGCTATGGCTAGTCACAAGAAAATGGATCTTCTGGGAATAAGCGCATTCTGCGAGAGCCTGGGTATGATGATAAAGGCGGGAATACCGGTTACTGAAGCGGTAAACCTGCTTGGCCGTCATGAGGGCAGTACGGGACCTCTGGGACAGACCCTTGACGAAATGGAGCACGCGATAGATGAAGGCAGCACCCTTGCCGGAGCAATGAAAGGTGCCGGAATATTCCCCGAATATGCCGTAAAAATGGTTGAGGCGGGGGAGACAACCGGACGGCTGGAAGACATTTTATTCCGTCTGGCTTCATATTACAGAGAGCAGCATGCGATAAACAGGAAGCTGCGTTCAGTGATCATCTATCCAACGGCGATGATCATCATGATCATTATAGTCTTGCTGATAATGCTGTTTGCAGTGCTTCCAAGATTCTCGGAGGTTTACAACACGCTGACAGGCAGCATATCAAGCGGAAGCTATGCCTACATAAATGCAGCTTATGTTTTCTGCTGGGTCGTTCTGGTACTCATGGTGCTGCTTGTGGCGGCAGTAGTGATCGGAGCCGTTATGTGGAAAGGAAAAGGCAGAGAAACAGTTGAAAAGATCCTGGCTAAGAATTCCACATGCGCTGCTCTTATGGAAAACCTTGCCCTTTATCGATTCACATCCGCATATGAGGTTTTCCTTGCCAGCGGTGCGATGCAGGATCAGGCAGTGCTTGATGCACTCCCGATGACCGGTTACAAACCTGTTGAGGACAAGATCAGACAGGTTATAAGACGCATGGAAGAGGGAGTCGGATTTGCTCAGGCGGCAAATGATGTGGAGCTTTATGAACCAATTTACGGACGTATGCTCATACCCGGCGAGCGGAGCGGAAACAGCGATGAAGTCCTTAGAAGGCTTACGGAACTTCTTGCTTCTGACTGCAACAACCGTACGGAAAAGCTTGTCGGAACTATAGAGCCTCTGCTTTCGGGAATATTGATGATAACAATAGCGATAGCACTGCTCAGTGTAATGCTGCCGCTGATAGGAATAATGAACTCAATAGGATAAAAATATGTACAGTGACAGGACCGGGAAAAAATGGAAGATAGCCCTGGCTGTGGCTCTGGCTGCAGTGTGTGTATTCCTTGCGGGATTTTTTGTATACAGGTCACCTGCTAACAGGGAGGGCGGAGAGGCTGCGGAGTCCATCAGGCAGGCAGTCCAGCAGTGTGCTCTTCAGTGTTATACTGTTGAAGGTGCATATCCCCCGAATCTGGAATATCTTAAAGAAAACTACGGACTCCGGGTAAATACTACTGACTATTATGTAACATATGAGGCATTTGCACAGAACCAGATGCCGGATGTAAGAGTTACAAAGAGAGTGCATTAAGAGATGACTGAAAAGGACAGACACAGTTCGGGAATATATATTATAGCGATCACGGCATTCTTTCTCGGATGCTTTCTTCTGCTGGTAGTTTTCGGAACCGGCATTTACAGGAGCATCGCATCACGTCAGAACGCAAACAATCAGGACAGGGCAGTTCTGGCTTACTTGCTGACGGTCACAAAGATGAATGAAAATGACATATATATCAATGAGGATCCTGATTTCGGAAATGTTCTGATCGTAGAGGATGCGGGGACAGGATACGGAAACCGGATATACATAAACGAAGGATATCTTGTTGAGGATTATGGCAGGGCTGAGGGAGCCCTGATGCCTGATTATGCAACAAGAATAGGCGAGTCTTCATTCCTTGAGGCGGAAATGATGGATGATGATCTTTATAAACTGACAACTGATCATGGAAGCGTATTTGTCCATGTCAGGGAACATGCGGAGTAGTGGCTTGAAACAGGGAAGAAACATAAGCTTTTATATTGAAATAGTGGTCATGCTGATCATATCAGTCATGGTAATAAGTATCTGCGCAGCTGCATTTTCAAAAGCTGAGGCGCACAGCCGCAGCGCAAAGAATCTCTCGGATGCAGTTACTCTGGCTGCCTCGGGAGCTGAAAGCTTTCTTGCGTCTGAAACGATTGAAGAACTGTTTTCTGTACTCAATGAGGCGGATAATGCATATGTAAGCGATGGAGTAACTGCTTTTTATGATGAGGATCTGAATCCAAAAGCGGACGGCATTATGAAAATGGTGATCTCGTGGGATGAAGAAGACGGATTTGTGAAGGCAGCAGTTACTGTATTCCGTGACGGAGAGAAACTATATGACCTTGAGACAGGATCAGTAAAGGAGGCAGGAAGATGAAGCACGTACCCATAAGGCTTGGCCCGCTCGCCCTCCTCCTCACAGTGATCAGCATCTGCCTCGGAACACTTGCTGTCCTTTCATTTTCCAATGCAGGGGCAGACATGAGGCTTTCAAGACGCTACAGCGAAGCTGTAAGGACAAGGTATCTGCTTGAGGAAGACGGACAGAGATTCCTGAAGGAGATGAACTCATCTCCGGCAGGGGAGGAGAATGTTTCGGAGACATTTGAAAGAGACGGATATACGCTCATGGTGGAGCTTACTTCAGATAGCGGACATTATGAGGTCTCCAAATGGCAGATAAACAAGAACTGGGAAGAAGATTCTGTCGTGGACAATCTATGGCAGGGGAACTGACTTAAAGGCATTGCCTGAAAGGAGCAGATAAATGAATATAAATGAGATAATCAGTCTGGCAGTTGAAAAGGATGCATCAGACATTTTCCTGATCGCAGGACTCCCGGTAACATTCAAGGCGTACGGTGATCAGCTTAGGATAGGAGATGAAAAGCTATTCCCTGCAGATATCACTGTGCTGGTTGATGAGATATATGATGTCAGCGGAAGGGAAAGAACAAACCTTGATAACCACATGGATGACGACTTCTCATTTTCCATCTCACAGTTCGGCCGCTTTCGTGTGAATGTTTTCAGACAGCGTGGTTCACTCGCTGCCGTCATCAGGGTAATAAAGTTCGGTCTGCCTGACCCGGTAAGACTCGGTATTCCCGAAAGCGTACTTCAGCTGGCTGATTACAAAAAAGGAATGGTGCTGGTAGCCGGCGCTGCAGGAAGCGGAAAGTCGACCACATTAGCATGCATGATCGACAGGATAAACCGCTCCAGATCGTGCCATATCATAACCATGGAGGATCCGATCGAATACATCCATCGTCATGAAAAGGCCATTGTTACTCAAAGAGAGATATTTATAGACACACCGGGATATCTTGAATCATTAAGGTCAGCTCTCAGGGAAAGCCCGGATGTCATACTGCTTGGTGAAATGAGGGACTACGACACGATCTCTTCAGCGATCACAGCAGCTGAGACGGGAACTCTCCTGTTCAGCACACTCCATACAAGCAGCGCTGCCAATACGATCAACCGGATAATAGATGTTTTCCCTGCATCCGCACAGCAGCAGGTAAAGATCCAGTTGGCGCAGCTTCTCAAGGGAATCGTCTGCCAGCAGCTTGTTCCCGGAGTAGACGGAATCCTGATACCTGCATTTGAAGTACTTAAGTGTACTCCTGCAGTCCAGAACATGATCAGAGACGGAAAACTTCATCAGCTGGATTCTGTAATGCAGACTGGGGCGGCAGATGGAATGTTTACAATGGATGCCAGCCTTCTAAAGCTCTACAGAGAAGGCAGGATAAGCAAAGAAACTGCGCTTATTTCATGTGTGCACTATGAAAACATGAGCAAGCGGCTCGGAATCTGATCGGAGGCGGGAAGTTGATGGAAAAAGAACTGAAAGCGAACATGTTCGGGTCATTTTCACTGAGTTATGGCGGACAGCTGTTAAACGGGAAGAACAAGTCCAGCGAATCAGGATTCATAAGTCTTATGGAAGCGATCCTCCATGCGGGGAAGGAAGGCATCTCGAGAGACGAGCTGGAGCAGGCGATATTTCAAAATGCAGATCTTAAGAATATTCACCATTCCACACGGAATGTGATCTATAATGCAAAAAAGCGTCTGCTTTCCGCGGGACTTCCTGATGTCAATTACATAGAACAAAAAAACGGGATATTCTACTGGACAGATGAGATACCGGTAAATGAAGATGCCCGCCAATTTGAGCAGCTGATCGAAGCAGCTCACGCGGAAAAAAACATTAATAAAAAGACAGGCCTTCTTCTGGATGCCATCCATCTTTATGACGGAGAGTTCCTTGAGGCTCAGGCAAGTGTCATATGGATAGCTAAGGAGGCCAGAAGATACAGGGAACTTTTCTGCGAATGTGTGGAAGAGGCAGCCCGGCTCCTGAAAGAGAAGGAGGAATGGTTCGTTCTCGAAGATCTGGGACTTTATGCCGCCAAAGTATATCCTTTCTCGGAGTGGGAAAGCATTACCATGGAAGCCCTCATTGCAATGAGCAAATATGATGATGCGATCAGGTTTTACGAGGAGACTTCAGAGTATTACATGAGTGTGATGGGGCTAAGACCATCACAGCGCATGCAGGAACTCATGAACCATCTGGGTGACCAGATCAACCACCGCTACGAAGTTCTGGATGAGATACAGGCGAAACTCATGGAGGATGATCCGCACAAAAGAGGCGGATTCAGCTGCAGCTATCCCGTTTTCCGGGGCATATATCAGCTCACTGAAAGGAACATGGAAAGAGGTGGTCAATCGGTATTCCTGATGCTCTGTACGATAGTTGACAGCAAGGGAAATCCCATGAAGGAAGGGAACATGCTGGACGAGCTTACAGACAGACTTAAGAGTGCCATATATTCATCTGTGAGGCGAAGCGATGTTGTCTGCCGCTATGGCAAGGGGCAGTATCTTGTATTGCTTTCCAATACAACGATGGAGAATTGCAGGATAGTTCAGAAAAGGATAAATGACAACTTCCTTATCGGAAGACAGCGGACCGGAGTACATTACTTTGTAAACAGTGTATTCTGCCGCTATGACTGAGGAGGTGCGGCCATGACAGGCACTCAGGTTTATCTTGGAATAAAAAACGGTGTTGTGCTGTGTGTTGAACGGTATACCGGATTCGATCTTGAAGGTGAATTCTACCATGGGTACAGTACCGAACCGGTGGTGTTTAAGACTGCAGGAGAGCTTCTTACAAGACTCGAGAATCTGTTCGATCTTCTGAATTTCCCATATGCGGCCATGAATCCGAGAGGCTTTTCGGAAGAAAAAAGCAAGGTCAGGACAGTCGAACGTCCATACAGTTATAACTGGAAAAAAGAGGAGAAAAAAAGAGTAATGAGCGACAAGGACATTCTTAGCAAACATGGTGATGAAGGCACGTTTATCGTAAGGGTACAGCAGCGGCAGAACAGCAGCTGGCAGGGCAGGATAACATGGGTCGATAAAGACAAGACCGTATATTTCCGTTCAGTCTGGGAAATGATGAAGCTCATAGATTCTGCGCTTGCTTCAAATGAAGAAGATGATGCGGACAAGGAATCAGTCGGATGGGACTGATAGCATTATAATGGGGAAAGGTAAAGATCTGACATGCTAAAAAGTCATGAAAAATTTCATTCCTTAAACGGAAAGAGGCTGATACTGATCGTTGATGACGAGCAGACAAATCGGGAGATACTGGGTTTCATGCTCACAAACGATTATGAGCTCATTTATGCTTCAAACGGCCAGGAAGCATTAACCCAGATAAGGCAGAACAAAGACACGCTCAGTCTTATACTGTTAGATCTCATGATGCCTGAAATGAGTGGATGGGAAGTCCTGCAGGTCATACGGGCTGACAAGGAATTGTCTGCCATACCTGTTATGGTCCTGACAAGTGAAAAAGAGGCTGAAGTTGAGAGCCTTAAGCTTGGCGCAAGCGATTTCCTTACGAAACCTTATTCCCAGCCTGAGGTGATCAAGGCGAGGATCGTAAGGACTATTGAACTTTCGGAAGACCGGGAGATCATTCAGTCTACAGAAAGAGATCCGTTGACAGGTCTGTATAACAGGGAATTCTTTTTCAGTTATGCAGAACAGTATGATGCGCATCATAAGGACTCCATAATGGATGCCATAGTTGTGGACATCAATCATTTCCACATGATAAATGAGCGCTACGGCAAGGATTACGGCGATATGGTGCTTCATACGATAAGCGAGAAATTACGGATAGCCATGCAGGACTGTCAGGGAATTGTCTGCCGTAGAGAAGCAGACACTTTTCTGGTCTATTGCCCTCATGGCGAAGATTATAAGAAAATGCTTGCTTTTGCTGCCGAAGGTCTTGGGCAGGCCGCAAATGAGGCGACCGTGACAGAAGGCCGTTTCAGATTAAGGATGGGAGTCTATCCTAAGTGTGATAAAAGCATTAATATTGAAAGACGTTTTGACCGAGCCTAGATGGCTGCAGAC
>SVDE01000200.1 GCA_015057955.1 Lachnospiraceae bacterium
CGTGGGCGAGGGCATTTGTCTTTGAGTAGAAAGCATCATCGTCCACACTCTCATTAACACGCACGCCCCAAAGGATTATTGAGGGGTGGTTCCTGTACTGGACGACCATCTCTTTAAGCGTATCCAGTTCATGTGCCTTCCAGGACTCATCTCCTATGTGCTGCCATCCGGGTATCTCAGTGAACACAAGGAGCCCCAGCCTGTCACATTCGTCAATGAAATATCTGCTCTGAGGATAATGAGATGTCCTTACGGCGCTGCATCCGAGTTCCTCCTTAAGGATGCGGGCATCCTCCCGCTGCAGCCTTTCCGGCGCGGCATATCCTATATACGGGAAACACTGATGCCTGTTAAGTCCTCTTATAAATGTTTTCTTGCCGTTCAGATAGAATCCGTCACTCTTAAACTCAGCTGTTCTGATGCCGAATGCGGTCTCACAGTGATCCTCGTTTTTACTGCATGTGATGGCAGCAGCACATTTGTAAATGAAAGGTGAATCGGGTGACCAGAGCTTAGGTGCAGGTATGTTCAGATCCATATCCACTGTATCGGAAGAAGGGATCATGTCAGCATTTGCGCATGGATTTCCGTCAGGATCATAGATAACGGCGGAAAAGCTTTCAGGAACATCTGAAAACGATGCTTTTACATGAATGGTGTCCGGGGAAACAGTATATACAAAGAGGTCTTCAATATATACTTTGCTGCGGACATCCAGCCAGACATCGCGGTAAAGTCCGCCGTATGTCAGATAATCTATGACATGGCCAAACGGGGGAACCTCAGGGTTTTCGGTGCAGTCAAGCTTAACGGTTATCATGTTGCCCCCGGAATGAACAAGACCGGTTATCTCAACCCGGAAAGCCGTATAACCTCCATAGTGTATCCCGGCGCGTTTGGAATTAACATAAACAGAAGCGATGTGAGCCGCCCCGTCAAACTGGAGGAACAGGCGCTTTTCAAGCATATCTTCCGTGATCTCTAGCTCACGTCCGTACCCGCAGACAGTTGAATAATCATCGGGTGATGCATAATGCAGCGGCAGATTTCCGACATTATGCGGAAGGCGGATATCTTCACCCGCAGACATGTCTGAAAGAAAACTATCGTTCCACGCAAATATAAATTTCCAGTTGTTATTCAGCCGTATCATTGCAGTCTCCTTAAGGTATTTAGGACGTTCTTTTTATTCCTGCTCCAGTCAGGGGCGATAAGGATGTTTTTTGGCCCGTCTCCGGTAAGACGGTGCACAACTATGTCTTTCCGGAGCTCCCCGATAACCTGATCAAGGATTCCGATATATTCTTCAAGGCTTAGGATATGGAGCTTTTCAGGATCATTTCTGTACATGTCAGCCAGGTCAGTTCCCTCAAGCACATACAGCTGCTGGAACTTGACTCCCTGGATATCTTTACCGTTCAGGTATCTGACTGTTTCAAGCATGTCTTCGGTATCCTCACCCGGAAGACCGAGTATGACATGTACTATCACCTCAATGCCACGCGCGCGCAGCTCATGTACCGCCCTTTCAAAATCAGAGAGGGGATAGCCCCGCCGGATCATTTCAGCTGTTTGTTCATGGATCGTCTGGAGCCCCAGCTCGATCCAGACAGGTTTCTGCCTGTTCAGCCCGTCAAGCAGTTCAAGTACGTCCTCGGGCAGGCAGTCGGGCCTCGTGCCGATCGACAGTGCTGCGATGCGCTCATCGGAAATGGCAGCGGTAAACAGTTCCCTAAGATAGTCAACCGGCGCATATGTGTTGGTGTAGCTTTGAAAATAAGCAATATATTTTGAACCCGTTTTTTTCCCGTGGGCGGTCAGCTTGGCTATGGCTTCATCAATCGCTTCAGGTCTTGTTTTTCCGCCGCATACAGCCTTTACGGCAAATTCGCCGCTTCCTCCGCTGCTGCAGAAAATGCATCCTCCAAAGCCTTTTGTCCCGTCACGGTTTGGGCATGTCATGCCGCCGTCCAGCGCGAGTTTATATACTTTTTCTCCAAATCTGTTTTTAAGATATGTATCGAGTGAAATATAAGAGTGCTTCATGACAAGGCGATGATAGCATACCATTTGTTAAAATGGCAAAAAAACTGTATAATGAACATAAATAATATGATTCAAAAATGGAGGAAAAAGAATGAACACATTGGATGCGATCTTTACAAGAAAGAGTGTAAGGGATTTTTCAGACAAAAAGATATCAGATGAAGATCTGAGAACCATTCTGAGAGCAGGAATGAGCGGACCTTCAGCTGTCAACACCAGACCCTGGCATTTCGTTGTTGTAAAAGATGAGGATCTCATAAACAAGATGGTTCAGGTGAACGGACGTGCCGCAGGTCCTCTTTGGGGCGCTGATCTCGGCATAATGGTATGCGGAGACCTGGACTGCGCATTTAAACCCGCACCGGGATATTGGGTTGTTGACTCATCCATCGCATGCCAGAACATGATGCTGGCAGCCCGCGATCTTGGGATCGGAAGCGTAATGCTCGGAACATATCCGCAGGAGGAGCGTGTTCTCGGACAGGCTAAACTTTTTGGAGTTCCGGACAATATAGTTCCTTTCGCGATCATCGCGTTTGGGTATCCTGTTGAGGGTGACAGTTTCGAAGAAAGAGACCTCTATGAGGAAGAACGGGTCCACTATGACAAGTGGTAATGAAAGGATGAAATAATGGGACCGAAAGAACAGTATTATGAGGTAACGGCCGGACGGCTTATCGAGAACATGAAGAAAAGGCAGATGGATGCCTTCTACTGCGCAACTGCAAAAGAGGCGGGCGAACTGGCTCTCAGTTTTGTCAAGCCGGGCATGAAGGTCTCGAACGGAGGAAGTGTGACAATAGAGCAGTGCGGCGTTCTGAAAGCCCTTGAGCAGAGAGAAGACATTACATTCCTCGACAGAAGAGCAGCAAAGGATCCTGAAGAATTTGAATCGATCCTTCATAATGCATATTTCAGCGACGTATATTTCATGAGCAGCAATGCCATTACGCTGGACGGCATACTTGTTAATATTGACGGCACAGGCGGAAGGACTTCATGCCTGATCTATGGCCCTAAGACAGTTGTGGTCGTTGCCGGAATGAACAAGGTCTGCACAGACGTTGAAGCTGCCTACAAGCGTGTAAAGAACACTGCCTCGCCTCCCAATGCGCTCAGGCTGAAACGGAATACTCCCTGTGCTGTGACGGGAAAATGCTCAGACTGTCTTAGCCCTGAATGCATGTGCAGCAATACTGTGATCACGCGCAGGTCAATAGTGCCCGGAAGGATAAAGATCATTCTTGTTGGAGAGGATTTAGGATTCTGATAATGGATATACAGACAGGAAGAGGAATAAGGACCGTAACCGCAGCCGAGATGAAAATGATCGAAAGAGAGGCTGATGAAAACGGTCTGTCATACAGGCAGATGATGGAAAATGCCGGAACAGGGGCATACAGGATCATCAAAGAAAGATTTCCGGATACCGAGCAGCTTATGATATTTGTCGGAAAAGGCAATAACGGAGGTGATGGATGCGTCATCGCGCGGCTCGCAGCTGCGGACGGTATCAAGACAAATGTAGTCCTATGTGAGGGACGTCCTGCAACTGAAGATGCGGGAGCAAACTTTGATCTCCTCGAAGGCATGAAAGGTGTCGAGATAATGACATTTGCCGTGCTCGAGCGTAATCTGCTCTCATATAACGGGGCATATTCTGAGATATTTTCATCAAAAACTGTCGTGATCGATGCGATCTACGGGACAGGGATGCACGGAGAATTCAGAGATGATGACATAAGGCAGATATGCGGCATCATCAATGAAGTGTCGTGCCCGGTAGTATCACTCGACCTGCCCAGCGGACTTGACTGCGATACAGGCGAGGCGGCAGACGGGTGTGTACAGGCTGATCTGACGATAGCATTTCACAGCATGAAACCGGCGCACGCAATGGAGGAAACAGTCTATTACTGCAGTGAGACAGTGGTCTGTGACATAGGAATACAATAAATAA
>SVDE01000201.1 GCA_015057955.1 Lachnospiraceae bacterium
TTACAGAAAAAAAAAAAGATCCCCATATCATTTCTGATATAGAGATCCTTACTTGTCACCTTAACTTAATGACATTGATGCATCTGCATGGCTTTATCTTCATTATAAGGGATCACCTGTTCTGTCAGGCTCTTTCGATCTTGCCGGATCTCAAGCAGGAAGTACAAACATGCATTGTTTTAGCTCCTCCGGTAGTCTTTACACGAACAGTTCTGATGTTTGATTTCCAGATCTTGTTAGACCTTCTGTGAGAATGGCTGACAGCATTACCGAAATGAACTCCCTTGCCGCAAATATCACATTTTGCCAAGATTAAGCACCTCCTTGCATAATAATCGTACTTAAGAAGCACGCCCAAGTATTCTATCAAATGCACATTATATTTGCAAGGGGGAAATTCAAGTTTTTTTCCTTCTTGCAAAGAGTACGCAGAAAGCGCCTATTATACAGAACAAAGACAGCAGTCTGAATACCAATGAGTAGTTGTTATCTGTGTTGTCAAGTATCCAGCCTGTGAGAAGGGGTCCGGCGACTCCGCTTATGAAGCCGTATGCGGTAAATACAAGGCTGAATATCATGCTGTAGTGTTCAAGTCCGAACAGGTCTGAGACCAGAGGCGCGGTGATCGTAAACAGCGTTCCGAACGCGAAACCAACAAATGCTGCGAACACCGCAACCGGAGGAATGCTGCCAAAGAAAGGAAGGCAGAAGTATCCTATGCCTCCTAAAGCGAGTACCAGGAAACCGGTCAGGTTTCTTCCTATGATGTCTGAGAGCGTGCCTGCCACTATCCTTCCGATACCGTTTGTCAGATTGAAAGCGGTGAGCACTATCGCAGTTGTGGCTGTTCCGGTAAGAAAGCTCTCATAGGATTTTGCGAGACTGACCATCGATATGCCGGCTGCCCCCATGAAGACCCAGGCAAGCCACATCAGCCAGAAGTTCCCGGACTTTAACGCTTCCTTTACGGTATATGAACGGCTCGCGAGCGCCTGTGATCTAGACTCAGCGGCAGCAGCTTTCTGGGCTTCCAGTTCATTTGCCTGGTCCGGGGTGAGCCTGGCAAATGCCGGTATCTCGGCAAAGATGGCCGCAAGCACGTTCAGGACGACTATCATGCCTATGATGATCCAGTTCATCGTCCTGTAGCCAATGGCGGGATCGTGCAGCATGGCATTATACGCAAGAGACATGATGGCTCCGGCGGTCCCGAAAGTGAGATTGACTATGCCTGCCGCAAGCCCTCTTCGTGAAGGCATCCACTGCTGGCTGGTGCTCACGCATGGACCATATACGAAACCGTTTCCCGCTCCGCAGAGGAAAGCCCACAGATAAGCATGCCACATGCTTGTGGCAAAGTTGGCTATTACCATGGCGCCGATCAGGATGACTGTTCCGATGAGCAGACATTTACGGGTTCCGATCCTGGCGTGGATGGAGCCTGAAAGGAGCATTAAAAGTCCCACTCCCACGCATGCGAATGTCATTACAAAACCGCGGGCCATTGCGTCGGCATTAAACATGTCTCCCCAGTATTTTGTCATGACTCCGGGATATCCGAAAAACAGGGCACCGGAATTGAATGTGGCAACTGCGGTGGCTATTATGGCCAGCCAGCTTTTCTTTTTTAGTGACATTTTCTGCTCCTCACATTAATGCCCGGGAGATCCCCGGACAGGTGTATGCTCATATTTTAAGTAAAAAAATGTTTCGGCGCAAGGAGTTGTTAAATGTGAGTTTTACATTTACTTTAATATGGGTTATAATCCATTAATCTAAGAAATAATTGGAAGGAGAAAAGGCATGAACGGAGGATTCCATACCGATAACGGAACAGTGATCATCGATAACAAAGTGATCGCAAGAATGGCAGGACTTTCTGCACTTGAATGCTTTGGAATAGTCGGAATGGCAGCCCTTAGCAGGAGCGATGGCCTTGTTAAACTTCTTACGAGAAACAGTATTACAAAAGGCGTTAAGGTAGACACCGATGACAATAACAATGTGACGATCGATTTCCATGTGATCATTGCTTACGGCGTCGCCATATCAGCTGTCGCTGACAATCTCATTTCAAATGTAAAATACATAATAGAAAATGCCACCGGCTTCAAGGTGAAGAGGATAAACATCTTCGTTGAAGGCGTCAGGGTCATCGATTAGGGAGGAAATGCCTGTGAAAGATTTTATTGATGCTGCTGCGCTCAAACGGATGTTCCTTGCCGGAGTCAGCAGCCTGGAGGCAAAAAAGGCCTGGATCAATGAGCTGAATGTTTTCCCTGTCCCCGACGGAGACACGGGAACCAATATGTCACTTACCCTCATGTCCGCAGTTAAGGAGATAAGGGCTCTCGGAGAGAATGCTTCAATGAGTGACATCTGTTCAAAGATGTCAATGGGAACCCTGCGCGGGGCAAGAGGCAATTCAGGTGTTATCACATCACAGCTCTGCAGAGGATTTGCAAAAGTTGCGGGCAGTGAGAAAAAACTGAACAGATCGCAGATAGCTGAAGCAATGTCACATGCTGTGGCACAGGCTTATAAGGCTGTCATGAAACCTAAAGAGGGCACCATCCTCACCGTGGCGAAAGCCGCCGCAGTGAAGGCAAATGAGCTTTCCAAGGAAGACATTTCGATGGAAGAGTTCTTCAGGGGAATTCTCGCATTTGCTGAAGAGACTCTTGAAAAGACACCGGACATGCTTCCTGTACTGAAAGAGGCAGGAGTGGTTGACTCCGGAGGACAGGGCCTTGTTGAATTCTTCAAGGGCATTATCGACGGCTACCTCGGGAAAGAGGCAAGCTTTGATGAGGCAGGCGCGCCGGCTGCAGCTCCTTCGGCTCCGAGAAGGGTGGATTCGACCAACCTTGAAACATCCGACATCAAGTTCGGGTACTGCACCGAGTTCATCATCATGGCCGAAAAAGAATTCACCGACGATGATGAGGACGAACTGAAGAAATTCCTTGAATCCATAGGTGATTCGCTTGTAGTAGTTGCCATGGACGGTATCGTCAAAGTCCATGTCCATACAAATCATCCCGGCCAGGCTTTTGAAAAAGGACTTACATACGGCCAGCTCACGAGCATGAAGGTTGACAACATGCGTGAGGAGCATAACGAAAAGGTCATCCTCGAGGCTGACAGGGCACGTGCAGAGGAGCATGAGGCTGAAAAGAAACATGATGCCGGACCCAAGAAAGCAGTCGGATTTGTTGCAGTTGCTGCAGGTGCCGGACTCGTTGACATTTACAAAGAACTGAATGTGGACAAGGTTGTTGAGGGCGGCCAGACGATGAACCCCAGCACAGAGGACATCCTTGCTGCCATCACCAGCGTAAATGCCGACACAGTGTTCGTCTTTCCGAACAACAGCAATATCGTCATGACCGCAAATCAGGCGGCTGAGCTCTGTGAGGACAGGAAAGCAGTGATAATCCCTTCCAAGACGGTCCTTCAGGGCATTACAGCACTCATCAGCTATGATGAGAAAGCATCTGTTGAAGAGAACACTGAGATCATGACAGAGGCACTTGGTACCGTAAAGAGCGCTGAGATCACATATGCCGTCCGTGATACCGAACTGTATGGAAAGACCATACGAACAGGCGATTATATGGGTATTGGCGAAAGCCGCATACTTGCTGTTGGCACCAGCCTGGAAGAGACAGCGATCGAAGCCATCTGCGACCTCGCGGATGAAGACACTGCCATGATCACGATCTACTATGGGGCAGATGTATCTGAAGAAGACGCTCAAAAGGTTGCTGATGCTGTTGAAGAGAGAAACAGCGACGCGGAAGTGGAACTGGTTTACGGCGGACAGCCTGTATATTACTACTTTGCATCAGTTGAATGAGGCTCAACACAAGATCAAAAAGGGAACTGAAAGCTTTGTTGCTTCAGTTCCCTTTTTTTCTATCGCATAATTCCCAATTAATGATACAATAAACAAAACGATGCCTTTGATAAAGGGGGACTA
>SVDE01000061.1 GCA_015057955.1 Lachnospiraceae bacterium
AGTCTCAACCGACTATGACACTTCCGACAAACTCTACTTTGAGCCTTTGACCCTGGAAGATGTCCTCAGCATCTACAATAAGGAAAAGCCGGTCGGCGTTATCGCCCAGTTCGGAGGGCAGACTCCTCTCAATCTGGCTGCTGACCTTGAAAAGAACGGCGTAAAGATCCTCGGAACATCTCCTGCCATCATCGATCTTGCAGAAGACAGGGATGAGTTCAGAATGGTCATGGATAAGCTCGGCATCCCGATGAGCGAATCCGGAATGGCAACCACTGTCGAGGAAGCCCAGGCTCTCGGAGATCAGATCGGATATCCCGTTATGGTCCGTCCTTCCTACGTCCTTGGCGGACGCGGAATGGAGATCGTATATGACCACGAGCAGATGGCTGACTATATGGCCGCTGCCGTAGGCGTCACACCTGACAGGCCGATACTGATCGACAGATTCTTAAACCATGCGCTTGAGTGCGAGGCTGACGCCATCTGCGACGGAACACATGCATATGTTCCTGCAGTCATGGAGCACATAGAGCTTGCCGGCATCCACAGCGGTGACTCCGCATGTGTCATCCCTTCAAAGCACATACCGGAAGACGCCCTGAACACGATCAAGGAATACACCAGAAAGATCGCCGAAGAGATGCATGTCGTCGGTCTCATGAACATGCAGTATGCCATAGAGAACGGAAAGGTATTTGTCCTTGAGGCAAATCCGAGAGCATCCAGGACAGTTCCTCTTGTATCCAAGGTCTGCGGCATCAGGATGGTACCTCTGGCAACCGACATTGTAACATCAGAGCTTACCGGCCGTCCTTCACCTGTACCGGCTCTCGGAGAACGCGAGATCCCTTACTACGGTGTCAAGGAGGCTGTCTTCCCCTTCAACATGTTCCAGGAAGTCGATCCGATACTCGGACCGGAGATGCGATCCACCGGAGAGGTCCTTGGACTTGCACATACAGCAGGTGAAGCTTTTGTCAAGGCAGAAGAAGGCGCTCAGGCTCCTCTTCCCACCGGCGGAACAGTTCTCATCTCAGTAAATGAAAAGGATAAGCCGGAAGTCGTTGAGATAGCTAAGCTGTTTAACGACGCGGGATTCCATATCCTGGCAACCGGAAAGACATATGACCTGATCGCCGGAGCTGGCGTTCCCGCTGATAAGATCAAGAAGCTGTATGAAGGAAGGCCTAACATCCTCGACGCAATGACCAACGGAGACATCGATCTCATCGTAAATACTCCTGCCGGCAAGGATGCGGTCCACGATGACAGCTACATGAGAAAGTCTGCGATCAAGTACAAGATCCCTTACATAACTACCATTGCTGCTGCAAGAGCTGCTGCCGAAGGCATCAAAATAGTTAATGAATGTCCGGATGATGATGTAATGTCTCTTCAGGAATGGCATAAGATGATAAGGGAGTGATGCGAAAATGTTTTCAACAGAATTAAAATTCTGTCCAAGCTGCCACATGGGCTGTCCGCTTGACAGACCACAGTGTCCGATGGGTGCAAAATGGGCAGCACAGGAAAAAAAGCGCATTGCCGAAGAAGCTGCTTCGGCTGATAAGACAGAAAAAAGAGATAATGAATAAATGTAAGCTGCCGCGATCATCATATCGCGGCAGCCTTTTTTAATATCCGCAGAAGCTCCCGGTGTTAGGGGGCGAATTGCCCCCTAACGGCAGGATTTCAACGTTTTTCTTTTCAAAACCTCAGCGTTAGGGGGCAGTTTTTGCCCCCTAATGCCTTGTTCTTCTTCAAAATCGCCCCCCAGCGCCAGGGTTTTCAAGTTTTTATCATGTAAACTATGCCGTTAGGGGGCACTCCGCCCCCTAACGGCATAAGCAAAAAAGCTGCCGCACTTACTATGTGCGGCAGCTTCACTCTTCTGAACTATTATTTGGCAAGCTCAGCCTTTACAGCTTCCCTTACTTCCTTCATGTCAAATGTGGGCTCAAATCTTGCGACAACATTTCCTTCCCTATCAATAAGGAACTTGGTGAAGTTCCATCCGATATATGCCTTATCACCAAAAGCCTTGTTGTTCATCTTTGCGAATTTCTCAAGAGCTGCGTTCTTAAGTCCTTTTCCGAAACCTTCAAAAGGCTTTTCGGTTGCCAGATATACGAACAGAGGATCTGCGTTATCACCGTTTACATCGATCTTAGCAAACTGGGGGAACTCGGTTCCGAACTTCATTGTGCAGAACTGATGTATCTCATCCTCGGTTCCGGGTGCCTGATTTGCAAACTGATTGCAGGGGAAGTCAAGGATCTCAAATCCTTCGTCCCTGAATTCTTTGTACATTGCCTCAAGAGGATCATAGTGCGGGGTGAAACCGCATCCGGTAGCTGTGTTGACGATAAGCAGTACCTTTCCTGCATATTCGCTGAGAGCGACCTCGTTTCCTGTCCTGTCTTTTACCTTAAGATCATAAATAGCTGCCACTGTTGTAACCTCCTATTATTTATTTTCCATGTTATTAAGTGCTTTATAAGTAAGTATGTATAATGTTTCAAACTCTTTCTGCGTAAGACCCATCAGTTTTGCGATCGAAGGCGGTATGGATACGGCCTTTTTCTTAAGTTTCCTGCCGGCATCCGTCAGATTGATCGTCAGAAGTCTTTCATCCTCAGCCGACCTTGCCCTGGTAAGGTATCCTGCCTGATCCAGCCTCTTAAGGACCGGTGTAAGCGTCCCATAGTCCAGATGAAGGCATTCAGCCAGCTCGCGTGACGACACTTCCTCTCTCTCCCACATGACCATCATGACTATGTACTGGGTGTAGGTAAGTCCGAGTTCCTTTAAAAAGGGTCCGTAACTGCGCACCAGTTCTTTAGAACATGCATACAGCGGAAAGCAAACCTGATTGCAGAGCTTCAGAGCTTCATATTCCCTATTGTCTTTATCTGCCATAAGAGATGCCCCCTTTTACTTTTGCGCAATTTGCTTTTGCACAAGTATTATATCCTGGGTTTTTCTCTTTTGTCAACACTTCATTTTTCTTTTTTTCAGTGAAATCCAAAGAATTCCATGACCTGCTTATTGGCAAGGCTCATGTGCAGGGGGTTCTGGAATCTGTGATCTGCATTCTGCACAGATATGAACTCGATAACATTGTTTTCAGCGAACTCTTTACCGGCTTCAAAAGGTACCACCTCATCCTTTGTGCCGTGAATGATCAGTATGTCGTCAGCATATTCAAGATAATCTCTCTGTGTGATGTCATTTTCCTTAAGGTCTTCCAGAAAAGACCTTGTTACTATGATCTTCCGGTCAAATCCCACCAGGACATCTTTCCCTTTTGAGATCCTGTCATATTCGTCATTTCTCATGATGCTGCCTGTGATGACATCATGCATGTTTACAGCCGGACAGCGAAGTGCTATCTTCTCAAACGGATTCCCGTGCTCGGAAATGTACCTAAGCACCACATACCCTCCAAAGCTTGTGGCATATGAATAAAGCTGCTCCGCCCCGAATCTGGCCTTCACGTCCCGGATGACCAGCTCCAGATATGTACTGCAGTCTTCCAGGACAAGTTTTTTCTTTACATCGTCACCGTGCGACGGCCAGTTAAACACTACCACGATCACATCTTTGTATTTTGAGAGCAGTTTTTCGGCAAATGTATGAGCCGCGTTGTTGTCCTTATGGCCGGCAAAACCGGTGCAGAAAATGACCGCTTTTTTAGCAGCGGCCTTGTCTTTGTAATACAGTTTGCAGCGTATATTGTTTCCCTGTTCGTTTATCTCAAAGTATTTATCCATTATTTCGGTGTGTAACCCGACGGTACAGACAGCATACCGTTTCAACATGCACAGTATGTGGGAACATGTCAACAGGCGTTGCCTCAGCCAGTCTGTATTTTTGACTCAGTATTTTAATATCCCTTGCTAAAGTGGCGCTGTCGCAGCTCACATATACGATCTTTTCAGGTTCTGTATCAAGGATCGCTTCAAGGAGCTCCGGGTCGCAGCCTTTTCTTGGCGGATCAAGGACAACCACATCAGGGATTTCTGTTTCTCCTTTTTCTCTTGCAGCTCTGTAATGCTCAGGGAATATCTCCTCGGACTTTCCGCAGTAAAAGACGGCATTATCTATGCCGTTGATCTGCGCGTTTTCATTTGCGTTGTCTATTGCCGCCTGTATGATCTCAACCCCGTAAACGATCTTTGCCTTGCGGGCAAGAAACAGTGAGATCGTACCGGTACCGCAGTACAGGTCCCATACCGTCTCATCCCCGTGAAGATCCGCGTACTCAAGGGCTTTTTCATAAAGCCTTGGCGTCTGTACTCCATTTACCTGAAAGAAAGAAAGTGCGGATACCCTGAATGTCAGATCTCCAATGCGGTCTTCTATGTATTCGCTGCCATACAGACAGACCGTTCTGCCTCCGAGTATGACATTTGTATTCTCTTTATTTATGTTGAGGCAGATGCTCTTTATGGCCGGAAAAGCTTCTGTCAGCGTACTTACCAGCTTCTTTGAAGTGCTGCCAGGAAGTCCTTCGCCGTTTATGACCAGGCATACCATTATCTGCCCGGTGGCTGTCCCTTTTCTTATGAGGACATGCCTTATCAAGCCGTTTCCGCTCTGGCTGTCATACGGCTCCAGACCGTTTTCGTCCAGAAACTGCCGGATCGCTGAAAGCAGTTCATCTGCAGGCGGCTGTGAGACCGGACAGTTTTCGGTCTCAATAATGTAATGTGTTCTGCCGGCATAGAATCCGGTGACTGCTTTTCCGTCCTTTCCCCTGCCTACAGGGAACTGGACCTTATTACGGAAATGAAGCGGGCATTGCCCTTCCATCCCCAGTATCGGTCTGACCGGGGGATTGGCTATCCCCCCTATGCGCTCCAGGTTTTCCCTGACTTTGTTTTCTTTATATTTAAGCTGCGCCTTGTAATCAAGCTGCATTATCTGGCAGCCGCCGCAGCTTAAGGCGACCGGGCATGGCGGAACTACTCTTTCGGAAGACGGTCTCAGGATCTCAAGTGCCTTGGCAAAACCATAACCCTTGTTCATTTTAGTGATGACAGCCCTGACTTCATCCCCTATGACCGCGTTCTTTACAAAAAAGGCATAGCCTTCATATCTGCCTATACCTTCTCCGTTAACGCCCATGTCAGTGATCTTTAATTCTATGAGGTCGTTCTTTTTCACTTAGCGCAGCTCTCTATTGTTTCAATGAGGTCGCCCACTGTCTTGATGCTGGAAAAATTGCCATTTGCGAAGTCAACCCCGAACTCCTCCTCCAGCGCTACCGCCAGATAGAGAAGAGATACTGAACTTAATCCCAGATCCTCCTTGAGGTCAGACTCCCGGCTGAGCGAATCCACATCGATATCCTCGTCAAATTCCCTTATGATGCTCTTAAGTTTCTCTTCAATTTCCATTTGTTTTACTCCTGTCTGTATTATCCTGCAGCGTTCCGGCAAACTCCATGCACTCCTCCGCCCTTTTCATGAACTCCTCCG
Source organism: Lachnospiraceae bacterium (assembly GCA_015057955.1). Taxonomy (GTDB): domain Bacteria; phylum Bacillota; class Clostridia; order Lachnospirales; family Lachnospiraceae; genus RGIG5612. The sequence goes on from SVDE01000061.1 coordinate 5,487, forward strand.
TGAGCAGTTTCATCTCGTTTTTGTTCGGAAGCCTGCCCTTGCAGTAATCCGAGGTTTTGAATGGTCTGCCAAATACTACAGCATATCTTTTGAATATGTTTTTTCTTTTTTTTATATATGTCGGAACTATCGGGGCGTCCGCCATTGCAGCTATCAGGAATACTCCTGTATGAGGTTCGCCTCCGGCAACCGTTCCCTGCGGGAATATCCCGAGCAGATAATCCTCCTTCAGGACATCCGCGCATCTGTTTATCGCCTTTATGTCAGCTATTGTCCTGTCTATCTTTATGCAGCCTGCTGCCTGGAGCAGCACTCCCTTCACACCGCATATGAGTGCTTCACTCGCAGTATAGAAAAATCTCCTGTACCAGAAGCTTGCATTGAGCACAAAAGGATCTGCAAAACTCTGATGGTTGGCGGCTATTATCCCTCTCTCCAGATCTTTGATCTTCTGCTTCCCTTCTTCGCCCTCAACATAATACTTCTTTACCCTGTAAAAAAGGATCAGCGGGGATAAAACAACTCTGCCTCCATCCATGAGCAGTTTCTGGATAAAGGTCACTTTCTTTTTCTTCTTTTTCTCTTCCGCCTTGAAAGCCTCAACTTTCCTGCCCATTTCAATGATCTTATTGAGCACGATCTCATTGCAGGCCTGGATCTCATCTTTTGTGGGATGTTCCGAACTGCAGTACTCACGCAGGTTTATCCTGTCTCCCACCATCACATGCGCTCTTTTGGTTATGTGATAGATGCCGTCAGTATATACCGGTACTATCGGAGCATTTGCCTGAAGTGCTATCATCACATAGCTCGGTGTGAACCTCGACATCTTTCCGTTTCTGGGGAGCTGCCCCTCCGGGAATATCCCTATCCGCTCACCCTTTTTGAGCTGTTTCACGCTTTCCTCGATAAAGCTGAAATCCATGGTGGCTCTGTCCACCCTGATGCAGAGCAAGTGCTTCAGCATCCAGCCTACAAATCCGATGTTTGTATCATATACCACGTCACCGACCAGAAATCTGATGGGGCTTTTGAAAAACAGCTCCAGATACATCGGCATATCCAGAAGCGCCTTATGGTTGGATACGAGCATCGCTCCTTTAGGTATGGCCAGATCCTGGTTTTTTTTATTCTCAAACAGGACCTTCCACTTGAAAAGGACCTTAGCGGGCAGCCAGCCCTGGATCTTAGTAAAATATAAAAACGCCTTGCTCATTACTTTTCCGGTCTGTACATGGGAGAATTCACAATGAACCTTTCAAACTCCCTTATTGTATGACACGCACCCTCCTTGTCAAACAGGATGCGCATGTTCAGTTCCTCATTTATCCTCATGACAAGTGAGAAGTAGTCAATGCTTGTTCCGCCCAGGTCATAAAGGAAATGATCATCCATCGTGATCTCTTCTTCCGCCTTTTCCGTAAACTCGGCAAACAGTTTTCTAAGGAGAAGTCCCAGGCTGTCATCTGCAGGCACCGCTTCTCTTCCTGATACTTTGCCTTCCAGTATGTCCTCAAACGGGATCAGCCTTATGCTTCCGTCAGCAATTCCTCTCTTCAGATAATCCCTGCTGACCTTGATCGCAGTTTCCGCGCAGAGCGGGTCAAATGTAAAATAGAACTTTCTGATCCGGTATGTGCCCGGAAGCTTATCGCTCTGTTCATGTGCAGCTTCTGCCGTATCCTTTATGGCTGCGGAGGGCATGTCCCTTGGTATCCTTACCACAAGTGAGAGTTCCTCGTCGCTTCCGCTTCCGTATCCGAACACGCAGATATCTCTGGCAAGGGGAAGATCAAGGTCTTTCTCTATCTCATCCGGGTTTATGTTCTCTCCGGATTCACCGATAACAAGATCGCCTTTTCTTCCTTTGATGTAGTAGCTGCCATCAGCGTCCGCTGTGACAATGTCGCCTGAGTTATATGTATCGCCGATCACCGTCTCGATGCCGTTTCTGATCATCCTGCAGCAAAGTGAATCGCCTGAGATATGCAGCACATTTTCCTCATCTATGGAATACTTTATGGAATCGAACGGTTTTCCTATTGAATTCCTGAGCCGGTCTTTTACATTTTCACCCAGCTCCACCGAAGTGATGCCGGTCTCACTCATTCCGTACCCGTTATGGAGCGGATAGCCAAGCGCGTTGAACATATACAGGGCGGAATCCCTCAAATAACCGCCTCCGCTTATAAGGAATACCGGGCTGTCACCGAACAGCTGTGAAGTGACCTCTTTCATCAGCCTTTTTGCCAGTGTCCTTCCTACGCCGGGGAACATGCTCTGCAGCTTTATGGACAGTTCCATTCCCTTCCGGAATTTTTTCTCCTTCTTCGCTCCCTGTGCTCTAACATTGGCCTTTACCTGCTTTTCAATGGTATGCCAGAGCATCGGGACAGCAAATATGTGGGTAACTTCCAGTTTCTTAACTGTTCCGAGGATCGATCCGGCTGAATAATCCTCCATGAACACCATGGTCCTGGCAAAGAATGAAAACCAGAAATACACAGCCATAAGCCCGAAAATGTGATAGAACGGAAGAAATGCCAGCTGCTTTAATGCCCCGTGATAGAATGTCGGCATCAGGCGGTTCTTCATGAGTATGCCCTTGCAGTTCAGTATCTGGCTTGCGATCTTCTTACCATTATAAATGCACACTACCTCATTTAACGTTGTGGCGGATGTCGCTATGGCTATCTCATCGGCAAATGCCGATACATCTTTTCCAAAGTCTTCATGTCCTTCAGCCTTGAGGCTGCCTGCGTCTATGTAAATGCATGGATAATCGGTCTCGCCCTGCGCAACTGAAAAGATGACTCCAAGCGTTCCGACAATTCCTCTTGTCAGCTTTGCCGGATGTCTCCTGTTCACAAGATACGGTCTGTTTCCGCTCATGAGTATCGCCCAGAAGCATATGATCCAGTCAACGCTGTTTTCCATGTCCAGCGCTACAAAGCCTCCCGGTTTGGCGATCTTTGTGCTTAGAACATATGCCGCGTTCCGTATCTTTTTTGCTCCCTCGCCAAATGTCATGAACCTGCGCTCGCCGTTTTCCAGCCACTCAGCCATGATCTCATCAGGCCGGGAGAACATGATATTAAATATGTCTCCCAATGTCTGTCCGCTGTTTATCAGCGCGGCGCAGTTTCCTTCTACAAGATCTCTTACATATTTATTCATCGAATGCCGCCTTTAATGCAGTTTCTATCATCTCCGTCAGAAAATGTGCGGTTTCGTCCGGATGCATCTGTGTTCCGTCTAATATGCTGTTTGATATTGTAAGGACAGCAAGTGCCTTTTTACCCGCAGCCTTCGCTATCGCAAACAGAGCTGCTGCCTCCATCTCAAAAGCAAGGACTCCCTTCCCGGACCATGATTCCACAGAAGCATCCTGTCCGTAATACAGATCCTCTGTGAGAACCGGTCCTGTATGGACCTTTTTGTTCCTGACTGTTTCTTTGGCCTTTTTTACCGCCAGCTCAAACAATTCTCCGTCGGGAACATGCTCCGTTCCTTTTGGAAGGCCCATCATCTCAGCAAAGTTTGATGTAGTAAATGCCCCATCCGGTATCAGAAGGTCACCGACATTCACATCTTTGCTTATGCTTCCGGCAGTTCCGGTCCTGACAATGATGTCAGTATCATAAAAATTGTAAAGCTCATATGCATATATGCTAAGCGACGGTATGCCCATGCCGCTGGCCATTACGGATACCGGATGGCCATGCCATGTCCCTGTGTACCCCTGTGCGCCTCTTATGTTATTCACCAACCGGGGGTCTTCAAAGAACTCTTCCGCGATCCACTTGGATCGGAGAGGATTTCCGGGCATCAGAACGACCTTTGCGATCTCATCTTTCCCGGCTGAATTGAACGGTGTCGGTACCTTTTCAGAATCCATAAATATCATATATCTCGTCAGTATAAACGCCTTTATCTTTGTAAATGATGAGCGGTTTTTCTATCTTCATTCCGCTCCTTCCTCCGAGCGATGCCTCCAGCAGGAACAATACTGCTTCAGAATCTATAAAGGAATGCACCATTTTAAGCCTCTTCGGTTCAAGCCTATGGGCTTTGAGTGTACTTATGATCTCGGAAAGACGCTCCGGCCTATGGACAAGATAAAACTTCCCGCCTTCTTTAAGGAGCTTTGACGCCTGTGATGCCACGTCTTCGAATGTGCACAGGACTTCATGCCTGGCGATAGCCTTGGTCTCACTCGGATTTTTGATCCCCCCGTCCGCTTTCATGTAAGGCGGATTGGATGTTACCGCGTCGAAACCTCCCCGGCCAAATATCTCTGAGGCTTCCTTTATGTCTCCTCTGACGATCTTTACATCATTTTCAAGATCATTCAGCCGGACGCTGCGTCCGGCCATTTCACAACTTCTTTCCTGGATCTCAAGTCCCGTGATGTCTCTTGACTTTGTCTTTGCCCTTAGAAGTATGGGTATTATCCCGGTTCCTGTCCCGAGATCAAGTATCCTCCCGCCGGTCTGTGACGGCACAAAGCCGCTCAGCAATACAGCATCCATTCCAAAGCAGAACCCGTTTGGGTTCTGGATTATCCTATATCCGTTTCTCTCCAGATCGTCGATCCTTTCACCATCCAGAAGCTGAACTTCCATTTCGCATCTCTTTCCGGCTTGTCACCTGAGATCTTTTTTCATGTCTTCTATGATCTGAAGTTCTTCTTTTGTCGGCGGCTGTTTCTTCTCTCCGCCTTTGTTCTTCTTTGTAAACTTCAGCATGCCTGCGTCATATTCGCGCATTTCCCTCTCATCGTTTCCTATGTCAACGATGACCTTGATCTTCTGGCGCAGGATGTTCACCGCGCTGACGACACCGTGATACCCATCCTCTGTTACTGTCTCATAGCCGACGCGGGGAAGGGTTTTATTGAGCTCGCGGTATGTTTCTTCTTCATATCTTATGCAGCACATGAGCCTTCCGCATGCGCCGTATATCTTGGTAGGGTTGAGGCTCAGATTCTGATCCTTTGCCATTCTGATCGATACCGGCTGGAAGTCGGTCAGGAACTTGTGGCAGCAGAATTCCCTTCCGCAGACGCCGATGCCGCCCATTGCGCGGGTCTCATCACGGACGCCTATCTGCCTGAGTTCGATCCTTGTCCTGTAAACGCTTGCAAGATCCTTGACCAGCTCACGGAAATCTATGCGGCCGTCAGCGGTAAAATAAAACAATATCTTGCTGCCGTCAAATGTATACTCAACATTTACGAGCTTCATCTCCAGCCCGTGCTTTGCTATCTTTTCATTACATACGTCAAAGGCATCCTTTTCCTTCTGCGCGTTATCCTCTACCTTCTTTTTATCTGCATCCGTTGCTACCCTGATGACAGGTTTGAGCGGAGATGTGATCTCATCCTCATCAACTTCTTTGGCAGGGAAGGCGACCTCGCCGAATTCCACGCCCCTTGCGGTCTCAACTATCACACAGTCATCCGCTTTGATGTCTATGTCGCCCGGATCAAAATAATAAACCTTGCTGCCTGTCTTAAATTTAACTCCTATTACTTTTACCATTTTATATTTCTCCTGATCGTCAGAAACAGTACTTCCAGGACTGCTTCTGCTTTAACATTTGCCTCCAGCCTCGTCTGGGCTGTATCTATTGCCTTCATTACATTTTCGAGTTTTTCATACGCAACATTATCTGAAAAACGCTTAAGGGCTTCCTTTTCTGCAGGAAAATACAGTTCGCTGTGCAGATCTTTCCCTTCTGCTTTAAGGACCAGGATGTCCCTGAACCACATTCTTGAGACTTTAAGTATCTGCGCCGGGTCCTCTTTTCCAAATGCGGCCGCTTCGTCGAAAATGTCCGCGGCATTCATCGTTTTTAACTTTTTTAGGACATCAACGGCTCCCTGTATGGTCTCCGCGCTTTCCTGAGACACTGAAAGATCTATCGCCTCTCCGAGATTTCCCCTGGCATATGCAGCAGCACGCTCAGCCTGCGGCCCGGACACTCCCAGCCGGTCCTTCAGGTAATCCATGATCGTATCCCTTGATAATTTTTCCATGTCCAGGCGGATGCATCTGGACCGTATCGTATCCAGGAAAGAATCCGCGTTTTCCGAAAGCAGGAAAATGATCACATATTCCGGAGGTTCTTCTATTGTCTTAAGAATGGCGTTCTGCGCGCTCTCATTCATCAGATGGGCATCTTCAACTATATAGATCTTATACGGTCCGTAATACGGCTTGATGCTGACATCATCTATGATCTGCTGCCTGACCTCTCCTACCTGTATCACTTTTTCCTTTTCCCGCTTCAGGAAAATAATGTCGGGATGATTTCCGCTTAAGGATTTTGCGCATGCCGGGCAGCTGCCGCAAGGGCCGTCGCTCAGTCTTGCCTCCTTCGGTTTTTCGATCGCAAACATCGAAAACAGATCCGTCTGTCCGTCGTCTCCGCCGCCATGCATTTTGTCGCACAGAAGAGCGGCCGCGAAATAGCGGGCAAATGTCTTCTTCCCGCTCCCTGCCGGCCCGTTGATTATATAAGCATGCGACAGCCTGTCTCTGGCAAATGCCTCGGCCAGATGTTCAATATTCCTTTTGTTTTCAAGGATCTCTGTAATCTGCTGCATTTTTTACCGGAATATCTCCCGCTTTATCCTTGCCAGGCACTCTTCCATGTCTGTATTGTCAAATCTCATTTCTATACCGGCCGCTGCCAGCTTCTCTTCGCTGAAATCTTCGCTGTCAGTAAGGAATCTCCTGCACATCTCAGCATATCCGGGCTTCTTTTGCGCTCTTTCTCTTCCAATGGCCCGCTCAAGCCTCAGTCCGTCTTCAACCTCAAGATATATGGGAACCACTTTTTCGCTTCCGTAATATTCGCGCATCTTCACATACGACTCAAGCGTTCCTATATAAAGGTAATCTCCTGAAGCAAGGTCCACTTCATCTGTATCAACGCTGAAATAATACCAGTCTCCGTATACCGTATGGTACACTCTCTTTTCGATCAGCTTTCCTGCTTTTTCAAACTCTGCCATGTGGTCAGTGTCCGAGAAATGATATTCAACGCCTTCCTGCTCTCCCGCTCTTATGGGCCTGGTCGTATAACCGACATATGGTTTAAGGCCAAGTTCCCTGTCATTTATGAGCCTGTTATACATCGTGTCCTTTCCGGACGCGCTTTTACCCATCAGAAAATATATCCTGCCCATCAGTTGTTCACTCCGTGGTGACATTCATAAATACCTTTGTAAAACGGCAGCAGTGTGTATCCGTTCTCCCTGCAGTATAAAATGATGTCTTCAACAGCATTCACCGTGAATTCATGTGTGTCATGCATCAGGACTACCGAGATGTCATACTCTTCTATACCGTTTGTCACATTATAGTAAACGTCTTCGGAATTATCGGTGGCTCCGCCGTCTCCGCTGGATACGTCCCAGTCGACATAATCGAGTCCCATTTCAATGGCCTGCTGCGTAAGCCTTGTCATTATGCCTTCGTTATATTGCCAGCTGACCTCGTTCGAAGCGCCGCCCGGAAACCGGAAGAAGTCTGAACGATGACCGGTATATTCCTCCAGAAGATCATTCATCTTGTTAAAATCATCCCAGTAGGCTTCTTCACTCGAATATACGGTTTCATAATCATGAGTGTAGGTATGCACCGCAACAGAATGGCCGTCACGATACTCTCTTGCCAGGATATTCTCATAATCATAACCGTTTCCGGTAACGAAGAATGTCGCCTTGACATCATACTTTGCCAATATGTCGAGCAGTTCTTCAGTATATGGTCCGGGTCCGTCGTCAAACGTCAGAAATACTATCTTTGTTGCCTGTCCGTTTGCGATCATTTCCTCTGCGGTCACGCCATCCCATCCGCTCTTCGCTGCTTCGGTAGTCGTTTCCTCGGGAGTCGTCGTTTCAGGCGTAGTCTCCATAGCGGCTTCGGTAGTGGCAGTCTCACTCTCTTTATTCTGGTCAGGGTTCTTCTTTCCTGCGTTTACCGCGCAGCTGACCACGAGCACCGTGACAAGGATCACGACCAGCGCGACACTGCCCCATGCGATGCAGAACCTGATGATCTTTTTTCTTTTGCGCTCTTTCTGCCTCTTAAGCCTGGCCTGTTTTCTCCGCCTGGCTTCTTCCGGCGCCAATTCTCTTTTTTCCTGCGGATCAGTCATTATGAGCTCCCCCAAACCCTAAGCCAACTGAAAGCTGCTTAATTATTTACAGTATGATGACAATTGAAACAGCCTTTGTAAATGTTCATGAACGTGTATCCGTTCTCCTGTCCATATTTGATTATCTGTTCAAGCGCATCTTTTGTATATTCGTGTATGTCATGCATCAGGACTACCGAGATGTCAGTGTTCTGAATGCCTTCTATGACATTTGCCGCTACCTCGTCAGCAGTCTCCGCGCCGCCGGCATCATTGCTGTCAACGTTCCAGTCATAATAATCAAGGCCGATATCGGATGCTGCTGCAGTAAGTGCTGTCATAATACCAATATTGTACTGGTAGCTGATCTCATTTGAGCTTCCGCCCGGGAAGCGGAATATATCTGACCTTGTTCCGGTCTGCTCTTCGATGAGATCATTCATTTTGGTGAAGTCATCCCAGTAAGCTTCCTCACTGGCATACAATGTCTCATAATCATGCGAATATGTATGCACTGCTACTGTATGGCCTTCTTTTGCCTCTCTTGCGATCAGATCCTTGTACTCATCAAACTGATCGGTAACGAAAAATGTCGCGGGGACTTTGTACTTTGCGAGGATGTCAAGTATTTCAGCAGTATAAGGACCGGGTCCGTCATCAAATGTCAGGAACACGATCTTTGATCCGGTAACCGGCTCTCCCCACGGCTGGCTTCCCGCGTTTCCGTCCGTTACCGTAACAGTTCTTTTTACTTCTGTCCGGTTATTGTAGGCGTCAACAGCCACATATGTCAGTTCATATGTTCCGGGTGTCTGTGTATCAACCGCACCTGTGATCTGGACTTTGTCCGTGATATCTCCTTCAGCATTGTCTGTTGCCGTGAAGCTGCCTGTCCACTCTTTTCCGGCAACAACAAAGTCAAGTCCTGAAAGCGTGATCACCGGCGCTTCCCTGTCATCATAGAAGATCTCCCTGGTCGCAGTTCCTGTATTTCCGGACGCGTCTGTGACTGTATAATGCACCTTTCCGTCCTTTTCAACCGCCATGACCTTGGCAGTAACGTCTCCGTCATGGTTGTCGACCGCAGTATAACCCTCATCCACATAGGGCTGACCGGGAAGAGTATAGTAATCCTTCTTTGAATTTAATGTAATGACCGGTGCCTCGT
>SVDE01000202.1 GCA_015057955.1 Lachnospiraceae bacterium
CGCTGCACCTGCTCTTCAGCAGATCTATCTCAACTTTGAGTGAATGGGCTTCCCCGAGGTTTCCTCTCCTCAGGATCTCCTCAAGCTGCTTCTCTTTTGCTTTCAGTTCTTTTTCTGTTTCTACATATTTCGGAGAGATCATGTATGAATCCAGACGCACTCTGGACGCTGCCTCATCCATGAGGTCTATCGCCTTGTCGGGAAGGAACCTGTCATTTATGTATCTTACCGAAAGATTGACCGCAGCCTCTACCGCTTCGTCGGTTATCTCGACTTTATGGTGATCCTCGAACCTGCTCCTGAGGCCTTTAAGTATCTCTATTGCCTCAGCACTTGTCGGCTCTTCAACATTTACCGGCTGGAACCTTCTTGCAAGGGCAGCATCTTTTTCAAAATGTTTCCGGTATTCATCCATTGTCGTCGCACCGATCACTCTCAGCTCACCTCTGGCCAGCGCGGGCTTTAAGATGTTGGCGGCATCGATCGAGCCTTCCGCTCCTCCTGCGCCGATCATCGTATGTATTTCATCCATGAAAAGAATGATGTTTCCGTCTTCCTTTACTTCGCGGATGACGTTCTTTACACGCTCCTCGAATTCGCCCCTGAACTTGGTTCCCGCAACCATGGCAGGAAGATCAAGAGAAAGGACCCGCATTGATGAAAGCGGTCCGGCTATGGAATGAGCGTTTATCCGCTCAGCAAGTGCCTCAACTATGGCACTCTTTCCGACTCCGGGCTCACCTACAAGGACCGGATTATTCTTGGTCCGGCGGCTCAGTATCTGCACAAGTCTTGCTATTTCGTCCTCGCGTCCGATTATCGGGTCAAGTTTTCCAAGCCTTGCCTGTTCGCAAAGGTCAGTTGAGAAATCCTTGAGTATCCCCTCATTCTTTCCTCCCTGTTTTTTATCTGTACCGCCAAGCTCATCCTTATACTTTCTGGGATCCTCGCCCATTGTCACAAGTATCTCAGCAAATATCTTCTGCCTGTTGACGCCCATTCCCGCAAGTATCCTTGCCGCTGAGCTGTCATTCTGTCTGACTATGGCGATCAGCATGTGTTCTGTTCCGACAGTGGCTGATCCGAATCGCTCTGCCTGTACGGCTGCATCTTCAAGCAGCTGGGCAGCACGCGGAGTCATCCCCTCTCCTTCGCTCGTTAAGGTGTCGGAAATATTCGCAAATGTTTTCTGGAGCAGGGACTTCACAGTCTCTGCTGTCACTCCCTGGCTGCTCAGTATCTTCTGGGAAATGGAGCCGTCCACATCAGCCAGACCTATGAGTATGTGCTCAGTTCCTATGTAAGGATGCCTAAGCTCAGCCGAGGCTTCGGCAGCTGCCGCCACCGCTTCCTGGGCAAATTGTGTCAATGGTTTTTTCATATTGTTTTCCTATCCTGTATGATCTGATAATTAGAAGAGCTCATCGTAGACATCCGCCATTGTCTTCATGGCCTCTTCGCGTGAAATGCCTTTCGCCATGGCTGCTGCTGCTATGGGCCTCAGGTATCCCTTCATGATCTCAATGTTCTGCAGCTTGTTAAGATCCACGGCCACTACAACGCCTCTTCTCCTGTCAACACGGACGAATCCGTCCTGTTTCAGGGTAGCATACGCCTTGTTTACTGTATGCATGTTGATGCCGATCGCATCGGCCAGGCTTCTGACGGAAGGCAGCGATTCTCCTTCCTTCAGTTTGGATGTCGCTATGCCGAGTATGATCTGGTTGCGGAGCTGCATGTATAAAGCTTCATCGCTGTTAAAATCTATCTCAATAAACATAAAAACACCTCTCGTTCTAATTGTTATACCTATAATATAACAGAACTGCCTTTATGTCAAATATCATGGACTGACAGCAAATAAAAAGAGGCACCGTCCCATATGTGACAGTGCCTCTCTGAACCTTATCCTTCAAATATCAGAACTGGTCTGTTATCTCTGATTCGAGCTTGTCAGCAACGGCTTCAAACTCTCTTGCAGACTCCTCTTCATCGATGGGCTGAGGATTCTCTTCTTCGGCAGCTCTCTCGTCCTCTTCAGTTACGATCTGGGAGAAATCCACATCATTGATGATCTCGGCAACCGGCTCCTGTACTGCTTCAGACACTGCTTCTGCAGCATTTTCAGCGCCTTCAGCCGCAGCCTTCAGTGCATCTTCAACAGATTCTCCTGCTTCCTCTTCCTCACCTTTAAGGAACTCTGAAACCTCTGCGATCTTGTCTTTTGCGTCCTGGATGAACTTACTGTCAGCGACCTTTTTGTAGGTATCAGTCACGGTATCCTTGACCTGCTGGACTGTTTCGCTCTCAGCTACTTTCTTGTACGTATCAGTTACAGTATCCTTGACCTGCTGATAAGCATCGCTTTCAGCGACCTTCTGGACTGTCTCTTTCACTTTCTGGACTGCATCGCTGTCGGCAACCTTCTGTGCAGTCTCCTTGATGCTTCCGCCTGCCTTGATGGCTGTGTCCTTTATAAGCTGTCCGGTCTCACTCTCAGCAAATCCTTTTGCTGCGCTGCTGATGTCCTCTCCTGCCTGCTTGATCACCTTATGTGTCTTCTGTCCGGTCTCAGATTCATTAAACTGTTTCTTGAGCTCAACTGCCTTTGCATACAGAGCTATGGGGCTTACTATCAGTTCAGCTGCTATGTCGAGCAGCGCGCTTTTTGTTCTTCTGTTCATGCTTTCCACCTGTCTTTCTGTATTATTAGTGATCGGCGTAATCAAACTATATCCGTATAGATTTTAACCCTATTACGTATGTAAGGTCAAGTAGTTCCCCACCCATGCAAATTGTGAAAATTTAAAGAAGAAGAGCCCGGCATGCCGGACTCTTCTTTATCAGGAATAACTGTATATGTGTTCAGATTATCCTTCGTACTTCTCTCCCCAAGGTGTGTTAGGCTCAACCGGATCTTCTCTCTCATAGTTGTCAGCCTGCCACTCTTTTCCGTAACGTGCCTTAAATTCACGGATGTGGGCGATAATGTCATCCATCTCGGGATGTTTGACCTCAAATCCTGTCTCAGGCTTCTTCTTGAAGCTGTACTGAGGGATGTTCCAAGGCTGATCCCATGCCCTGCTGTCAGCAAACTCTGTCGGCTTATCTCCGAGATACTCGGGATCATTGTAATCCGTTGTCTCGGGAACCACGTCATAGAGGTCAGAGAAATCAAGCTTGTTAACCTTTGTATTCTCAGTAGGTATAGCATCATTTTCTCCAAGAGGATATACCTTGGCGAGCATTGTCTTTGTAGGAGCTCCGCCGTATCCTGTCTCGGGATGGTTCATTCCTGTAGGGATGAGCTGGTTGACGTTGATGTCCCAAACTCCGTACAGATTCGGAGCCTTTCCTTCGGTCTCCGGCAGCCACCATGCATGAGGGCACATTATGATGTTCTCATGTACGACAGGTGTTAATTTAAGTTTACGTTTTACCTTGCCTCTTACGCCTTCGATCCAGACCCACTGTCCGTCATTGAGACCGAGCTTAGCGGCACTCTTCGGATTCATCTGGCACTCAGGCTCCTGCTCAAACTGACGCAGCCAAGGTATCTGACGATGCTCTGAATGGAACATGGTCGGCATACGGCGTCCTGTGATCATGATGAACGGATACTCCTTGTAGATCTCCGGTGTGCTGACCGGGCTCTCAATGGGTTCCTCGTGATGAGGAAGCGGGTCTGCTCCGTATTTCTCAAGCAGTGTTGAGTGAAGCTCGACCTTTCCGGTAGGTGTATTGAATCCGGGCTCTCCATTTGCACGGAGAAGTCCTTTCTCGTGACGGTAATATCCTGAGCAGCCGCTCTCGTGATCCTTGGGAGCAAGTGCCCAAGGGCTCTCTGCGAGTTCATCGAATGTCTTGCCGCATACTGAGATACGGTCTGTGAACAGATCCCTAAGTGTCGGCCACGGCACTGCCTGAGGATTGAGTCTCTTAGCCAGC
>SVDE01000203.1 GCA_015057955.1 Lachnospiraceae bacterium
CGCATGCGCTGCAGAACTTCGCGCCTTCTGCCAGTCTGTTTCCGCAATTGCTACAGAACAATTTATTACCTCCAGTTTTATAGAACGTCCTTACGGACAAGAATTATCTTTTTTGCACATCAAAATATGCCTGTTCATAAATATTCAGTGAAATACTACTATACTTTTGTACGTAATTCAATGATTTGAAGGCAATATGTAAGGATTGTAAGAAAAACATGCTGAATTTTTAGGGTAAATGCAACACCCAAAGTAAATGCAACGAAAGCACTGGTATCACAGCATGCCGGTGCTTTTCAGTAGACGAAAATTCAAAGCCTGAAGCCCCAGAATGTCACGATTCGGGCATACAAAACCACCCGACGCGGTGACATCACCGAATTTGTCAGGTTTAATGCAACAGGTGTGGCATTAACATTGAAGAGACTATTTGTCCCTTTCTTTGGCCTTCAAATACGCTTCTTTCAGAAGATGTGGCTTTAGATACACATCATTAGGCGGTATCCTGTAGAGCCCGAGAAGATCAAAATACTCCTGAGGGAATACCTCCATAGCCAGGTCGTAAGCACATTTGCCGAACGACTTCTTCCGGCAGTAGCTGTTGATGTGATTCATCATCAGGGTTATGTCGTACTGTGTATACGGCACCAGGGAAGTGCTCTTAGGTATCACATCGCGGATCAGCCTGTGGTTGTTTTCGCAGGAGGCCTTCTGATCAGAGCGGTTAGGCTCGCAGTAGAATACGTGAGTGCGCTTCATCCCGGGACAGAGAACAGATCTCTCGATGCCGGCAACATCAGCAAACTCGCTTCCGTTATCGGTCAGTATCACCGGGAACGCCTCGCAGAACAGCTCGTAGCCGAGGATCTGCTCGATTGCATCAAGCTTGACGACGACGTTTACAGCAGTGTGCTCCGCAAGGTAGAACGCGAGCTGCATCTGCAGACCGGGATAATGGATCGTAAGCAGAGCAGGCGATTCATCGCGCTTGCCGATCACAGAGTCCATCTCAGTATGGAAGGTGTCGTGTTCGGCCATATATTTGAGAAAATCGCCGTACATGTGGCCGACCTTGGCCTCCTGTATCTTCTTGGAGACTTTCTCACCGTGATGCTCAGTTTTACGGACCTTACGGCGAAGCTTCTGCTTGAGGTCGGTATTACCTGCTTCGAGCTCACCGCTGTCTACGATCCTGTAGAGCGTGGATAGGCTTATCGGCAGCACATTGTTCTGCATGATGTGGTATGGGGACTGACCCTTTTTGAGGCAGGGGGAGACGACATTATCGATGTCGATCAGTTCACCGAGAGTAAGGTCAAAGCCGTTTCGGCGATTTACGAGCGTTTCCCTGTACTTTGCATGAGCTTCGCTCGCTCTATAGACTTTACGGACGAGATGGCAGGGACGACCCTTGTGTCTGAGATTGACACAGGCGTTGCAGACATGAGGAGATTTCTTAAGTCTCTCGCATTCCATCTCCTCGTATTCAGGGCAGCGCTCGAAACAGGAAGTTATGCATCTGCTGCGGCACAGGGCGTTGCAGGTCATATCTCCGCATGCATGACGGACCTTGCAGTAATCGGTCTTTGAGCAGCTGTTAACATAGTCCTTTAATACAGTACAGTTGCGCTCGATCTCACGAGCGACAGAAGAAGGAGATTTGCCAAGCTCCTTGGCGATAGCTCTGATCGAATGCTTATGGTTAAGACCGTATTCGATCTTGGCACGATCTTCGAGAGTGAAATGAGAACCCTTTGACGGAGGTGATTTAGTTGCTTGTTTAGACATAAATAAACCTTTCCGAGCACACGCCCAATATGGCACCCGAAAACACTCGATTTTTGTTGACACCCCTGAGAATGTAGGTATAATCAAAGTACACAAAACCGAGGTGTCCTCTAGGCACCATTTTAAGATGAAGTCTTAGAAATGCAGCTTTTCGACGAGGAGCATTCCTAGGGCTTTTTGCTTGTTTCGGTATTGTAGCACAGAGAGCTCTGAGAACCTAGCGGTTCGGGGAGTCAACTTTCAATAAAGCATATTTAAGGAGCTTCGGCGCCTTTTTTATTGGGAGGATCTCCATGAAAAACCACTTTGTAATTACTCTTGAAATAGAAACAATTCTTAGCGAAGAAGAACTTTACTTTGCTCATGATGACAATCTTGGAATTATCGATGGGGATACTGAAATAAGGGGCTTTATCGCAACAACAAGAATACATCTAAGCAATAAAAATTCCCCTGAGAAAAATAGCAGGGGCCTTAGAAAAGCAGTTGCAAGGCATATAGAAAGGATTACCAGTAACATGTTAAAGAACGACTAATTGGTGGGCATTAGATAGCGTTCCATGAATACATCCCGACGAAAAGGTCCAGTCGCACATCAACAAAACAACGCTGTCAGTTGAATACACCCTGTCTCGCAGACGGGGGAAAAGCTCTTTCGGGCACTTAATATCTATCTTAAACCTAGCCTCGCCTGCGACTTTTGCAGAATATGGATAGAGGAAGAACAGATTGTGAGCTTCGGGATCGTATCTCCAATAACGAGCTTCTATGAGCCGTATGCCCTTAACGTAAGTCGTATATAGATAGGATGTCTTCCTCGCGACAAGGACATCTTTAACTGTGACGTTGTCATGCAGAATAGAGTCGTTGTCATGGTAGCAGCAAAATTTGTATAGATTACGAAGAGTAGACAGGCGTTTTCTTGTGACTCCGGACGATCCACCACCGGCTGTCCCCGGGCCACCTCCAGAGCGCTTCTTTGAAGAGATAATAGAGGAATAAAAATCTTCAATCCTAAAATCCTTCGCTACATCCCATTCCGTATCACCGGAAATAGATTCTGCGTAAGGCATCCAACAGCCTGGATAATGATGACCATGTCTGTAAAAGTGTGCAGCTTTTTCATTTGAAGACTCGCTTCTGTAGAGAAATACACAGGGGCAGCCGGGACAATAAAACTGGTTTTTCCTCTCACTAGAAGAAAGGTCCTCCGGCTTAATACAATGCTCTACTGAATCTGTTGCAAATCTTCGCGCAATGAAAGACACAGCATCCACCTCCTCCTATATCATTATACCACGGAAGTCGCCAGACTAACTGCAACACTTCAGCTTGTCAATGTAAATGCAGCAATTGGACTTTCCAGAGTTAATGCAACGGTAGTGTTGCATTTAATATGCTAATTAAATTTGTAAGAAAAACATAGTCTTTTCTCTTGACTTGAGAGCGACCCGGTGGTAATATCATCAAGCGGCTCGCGGAAATGCCGGCCTGCACATATTGCATGCGGATGATTAGCTCAGCTGGCAGAGCACCTGACTCTTAATCAGGGTGTCCAGGGTTCGAACCCCTGATCATCCACCATACGAAAAGCCTTGAAAGCTCAATACTTTCAAGGCTTTTTCGTTTCTATTTTTATTGCATTCTCAGAAATATTTACGCGATCTTGGCAAAGGTTTTTTGCCCACTTTTACCTACTTTTGATTGCCAACACCTTTGCCAACATGACCTTTTCAAGCCCATTGCACACAAGACCAGTTTTTCTCAGCTGCCCTTCATTGAAGGATCTCTTATATTATTCCCGTTGCCCAATATGTAACCTCATAACAACCAGTCCCTATATTAGTAGTCAGCTCCTCGATTTCAATTACAACCGGATCTGTTATATCCAGGCCTTTATCATTCAGCATTTTTATATAGTTATGTATTTCGCAAGTAGGCGAAGTCATCAAATCTTCATAGTTCTTATGTTCTCCGTTTGTAATATTAATGATAGCACATGCCAGCAAAATCAACGTGTTTCGTTAGTACTTCGATATTGATTCTATTAACACTGCGAAGTTAACTCCAGATGTTGTGGTGGCTCTCAAGCGCGAGAATAATCATCTAATCAACTACCACCCCATTTCGTCGAGCCACTTAATGGTTTTTT
>SVDE01000204.1 GCA_015057955.1 Lachnospiraceae bacterium
TGGTAAATACAGAGCTTAACAGGATATATGACGCCGGCGGGATAGAGATATCGGAGCTTACAGGTGAGAGGCTTGATTATTCCCAGTTTAAGCCAAGAGGATATTATGCCGGAGATGCAGGCCTTGAAAAGTATTTCCGCGCGATGATGTGGTACGGGCAGACCGCTTTTGTCCACAGAGAGGAAATACTTGAACGCGAGGCTGTTCTCATGAACATGGCGCTTCAGAAAGGAGCCATAGACCTGTGGGAGATGATCTATTCAGTCACATCTTTCTTCGCAGGGGCAAGTGATGATCTGTCATATTATGAGTACATGCCTGCCATCTGGGCGGCATACGGTGATGACGTTCAGTATGGGGACCTCATAGGAGATAAAACTCCATGGGATACCTTCAGGTCATACATTGATGCAATGCCCGCGCCGAGCATCAATTCGGTTCCAATGGTCGATGACATGGATCCGACCACACACTCAAATAATGAAAACAAGGGATTCCGTTTCATGGGCCAGAGGTTCACCATAGATGAAGCGGTCTTCCAGCAGCTGATATATGATTATGTTCAGGAAGATCCGAGCGGAGCTCAAAGACTGCTACCTGACACACTTGATGTGGCAGCAGCTCTTGGAAGTGAAGAGGCGTACAGGATCCTGGAGGAGCAGGGAGACACAGCATTTGCAGGATATCCGGAAAACATGGACATGGTAAGGACTGCGATCCAAAATGCCTCGGATGATCTATGGGGTGCGAGCCTGTACAGCGCATGGATATATACACTTACACCGCTGCTTGAGGAAAAAGGGGAAGGTTATCCTGGTTTCATGAAGAACAGCGCATGGGCAAGAAAAGACCTTGAAACATTTGCCGGAAGCTATGCTGAACTGAAGCATGATACAGTCCTGTACGCAAAGCAGGTAGTTGCGGAAATGGGCGGAATGGAGATTCCAGATTGGGATACCAGAGGTTATGTTGAACCTGAAGTGGAAGTATGGGCAAGGTTTGAAGCTCTGGCTTCAAAGACCGCGGATGGACTTTTTGCCTACGGAATGATAGGAACCACTGAACTTGACATATTAAATGAGCTTGCGGAGCTTGCCGGCCAGTTCAGGGTGATATCGGAAAAAGAACTCAGGGGCGAACTCCTTACTGCTGAAGAATATGAACTCATAGAGTATTTCGGAGGAAATCTCGAACATTTATGGAGAGCTGCGCTCGCAGATGAGGGAGACCGCATAGACATATCAAATTTCCCTGCTGCCATCGTATGCGACATAGCGACCGATCCGAACGGAAGATGCCTTGAGGTCGCTACCGGCAATCCTTCCCGGATACGTATCCTGGTGTACTTTGACGGCGCATATCATATCTGCTCAGGCGCAATGTACTCATTCTATCAGTTCGAGCAGCCGTTAAGTGAAAGGCTGACTGACGTCGAATGGAGACAAATGATGGGTCTCGCGCTCAATGATGACGGCAAATATGACAACTCCAATGCTAAGGAACAGCCTGAATGGACACAGAGCTATCGCTTTGAAAGGTAACAGGTGAAGAGGAAACGTTTATTCATTATCATTGCCGTATCGATCGCTGCGGCAGCAGTGCTCGCACTGGCGGTATTTACCGCATGGAGGGCAGGGGCATTTCTGCCGGGGTGGATAAGGTGGCAAAACGGACAGGCTTCAGGAAATGAGCCCCTGATATGTCTCGAAAACAAAAAAGTGACTGTATTTTCAGACGGAGATCAGGTCGCCTGGGAGTCGCCAGAAGGGGTCCTTGTCCAGGATGCTCTGTTCGAAGATATCGACTCGGACGGAGAGAGAGAACTGATGCTTCTTTGCTGGAAGATAGGCAGATACGGAAAGGTAAAGCCAAAGTTTGGCGCTCCGGAAGTCAACAGATGGGTCCAGCACATATACATATATGACTGGCGCGAACGGTCAATACATGCCATCTGGATGGCGTCTGACATAGGGCTGGACGTTGAAAGCTGGAGCTTTGACGAGGGAAAACTCGCGCTCAAAGAGCCTTCCGGAAAAGAGTCAAAATGGGCCTGGTATGACTGGGGACTGGAGCTTTCAGAGGAAGTGAAAAAATGAATTGACGATTTAAAAACCTGTGTTATAATAGGTCTGTTCGTTTGGCAAACGAGACTAAGTAAAGAATAAGCTATGAGGGGAGGTCAGTTCCGGCTTATGTCTAACGTAGTTGTAAAAGAGAATGAGTCTTTAGACAGCGCACTTCGCCGTTTCAAGAGAAATTGTGCTAAGGCTGGTATCCAGCAGGAGATCCGTAAGAGAGAGCACTATGAGAAACCGAGCGTAAGACGCAAGAAGAAATCTGAAGCTGCCAGAAAACGCAAATATAACTAAGACTTATAGGCCGTTCCGCAAGGGACGGCCTTTCTTTTTCCCTTGTGCTTGAGAGCGGTTGGAAGGTATGCTATAATCCATTGTTAAAGTAGAGAGCGCGGCCCACATCATAAGAAAGGTTTAAAAAGGTGGCTTTTTGAGCAGCATAGAGAACATAGTTGAGCTGTCTTCGTCAGATATCAAGGAGATCTTCGGCGAGTACGATGAAAACGTAAAAAAGATCGAGAGAGCACTGCATGTATCGATACTGTCCAAAGAAAACGGTATTAAGATCATAGGCGGTGAAGTGGAAGCGGCACGCGCCAGAAAGATCATAAATGATCTTGCACTCCTTATCCATAAAGGCGGATCTGTCAACGCCCAGAGCGTGGATTACTGCATATCGCTCGTAAAAGCCGGTGAAACAAGACAGATCAGTGAGCTTGATGATGATGTCATCTGCCATACTGTTAACGGCAGACCGATCAAACCCAAGACTTTCAACCAGAAGTCATATGTTGACAGCATCAGGAACAACATGATCGTCTTCGGTCTGGGTCCTGCGGGAACAGGAAAGACGTATCTTGCGATGGCAATGGCCATTGATGCTTTCAAAAGCGGTGATGTGAGCAGGATCATACTTACGAGGCCTGCGATAGAAGCCGGTGAGAATCTGGGATTCCTTCCGGGCGACCTTCAGAGCAAGGTGGATCCATATCTCAGACCCCTCTATGATGCCATCTATCAGATCATGGGAGCTGAAAGCTACCTCTCAAACAGCGAAAAAGGTCTTATCGAGGTTGCGCCTCTTGCATACATGAGAGGGCGTACCCTGGACAATGCATTCATCATACTGGATGAAGCCCAGAACACGACTCCCGCTCAGATGAAGATGTTCCTTACAAGAATAGGATTCGGCTCCAAGGTTGTGATAACCGGAGACCAGAGCCAGAAGGATCTTCCGGCAGGTCAGGTATCAGGCCTTGATGTCGCGGTAAAAGTCCTTGAGAACATCAGGGAAGACATAGCCATCTGCAGGCTGACCAACGCTGATGTGGTGCGTCATCCGGTCGTCCAGCAGATCGTCATGGCATACGAAGAGTATGAAAAGAAACAGGCGGAACGCAAACAGAACAGGAACAGACAGTAATGGCGGTTTATGTTGAAAACGAAACAGATATAACGTTTGACTTCCCGGATCCGGAGGAAGTAGTCAAAGAAGCCGTATCCGCTGTCTTCAGTGATAAAGAACTCCCGGAAGAACTGGACGTTAACGTCCTCATCACAACGGAGGACATGATCAGGGAGATAAACAGGGATAACAGGGGGATTGACAGCACGACTGACGTGCTTTCATTCCCATATTATGATTATGAGGAACCGGGTGTGTTTGACGGGGTGATCTATGAAGACTGTGAAAACATACTTGGCGATATCATTATTTGCGCCGACAGGGTCATTGCCCAGGCGGAAGAATATGGGCACAGCCAGAAAAGAGAACTGGCATTTCTCATAGTCC
>SVDE01000062.1 GCA_015057955.1 Lachnospiraceae bacterium
AAGATCGATGATGTAGATACCGTTTCTCTCGGTATAGATGTATGGAGCCATTTTGGGGTTCCAACGTCTGGTCTGGTGTCCAAAATGAACACCTGCTTCAAGCAGCTGCTTCATAGAAATTACGCTCATTTAATTTTCCTCCTGTGGTTTTTCTCTTCCGCGCATCTTTTTCTTTCAGGGACCCCCGAGCAACTGGGCACCACCCTAAAAAATGGATACACGTGTTTTATAGCGCAACGGTTATTATATGAAACCTTTGTCTACTTTTCAAGTGGTTTTTCGCTTATTTTGGCCAATTCACCACTAATTTTTGCAAGTCTTGCGCTCATTTCCGCAAGTTCGTCATTTGTTATCTCTACTTCTCTTTCAGCAACGGGTTTTTCGGTTGCTGTTTCAGGTACTTCCGGAGCAGGTTTGCGGATCATTATGGGATGGTTCTTCCTGTAATTATTTACGCACAGGAAGACAAACAGCAGTATCGCAAAGAAGCTGATAAGGATCGCGGCATTGAGACCGGGTGAGTGATATCTGAATTCAACAGTGTGAGTTCCCGGTTCAAGGCGGAGCGCAATAAATGCGTTCTTAAATGGAATAGTTTTCACTTCTGCCCCATCAACATATGCTTTCCATCCATTGCTGTAAGGGATTGAGGTCAGGAATGCCTCATTTATCCCGGCTGTGACTGTTCCGCGCACATATGTATCATCAAGGACTTCTACATCATAGAGTTCCCTGCCCATTTCCTGCATTACTTTATCCAGCTTGTCATAATCCATGACTGCAGGATAAACACTGATCGTAGTCACATCGCTGTCATTGCTCTTAACAGATACGATATCGTCCTCTTCAACATCTCCGATGTCAACAAGCTGTTTATTCTCTATGCTGGAATATGTATTTTCGGATACTACTGCACCGTTTCTTTCTATCGTGACGTCAGCGCTCTTCAGTTTTGTATCAATGTATATGAATCCTCTTCCTGTCTTTTCAGCCGTAAATACCGCAGTCTCCCCGCCTACGGAAGATTGGATCCTGAACAGGCTCTTTACATCTGCGGCTTCTCTTGCGATCTCATTCTGGATGCCGAAAGGAGTCTCGCTGTCAGAAAAATATACATCAAGGAACAGGGAATCCACCATGTATCCGAGAGACAGCGAATACTTGTTTTCATACAGATAATACCCGTCCTGCTCATCAACAAGAGTCTTGAGCGGATCATCTAGTACTGTTGATGAGAGCTCATACTTTACTCCAAGCATGGCTGCCGCGAGAGGCGTATGCCCGTAATATGAAAAAGAATTTGTGGAGCCCTGCATTCCCAACTTTTCATAGAAATCTGATATTCCCTTTAACGTAGTGGATGAGAATTCGGAAGCTGAACGGTAATTAAGCCATGCCCCGTCATTTTTGGTCCTTCTGGTAACTTTTTCCACCCTGTAGAATCCGTCATCATCTATTCGGTTCAGCATTGCGGTGTAAGCAGCATTGTCCTGCATGTATATTGTCCTGTTTGTAGTCGTATAGCCGGTCATGTTTGTATTGATCATGGCTTCTGCGACCGCAACTACAATAAGCGCGATCGACATGGCAACAGCCCCGATCTTTCCGCTCTTCTTAAGCATCATCCAAATGTAATAAAGAGTAAGGAATATGGCGCTGACTGAAGACATGGCAAGAGTATAATCCTCTGAACCGAACAGCACCTGCAGTCCATAGATCGCAATAAATCCGGCAATATAACATCCGGTGATCTCAACATAATGCAGTGTCCTGACCCTGACCATTACCTCATAACCCATGGCCAGCACCAGGAAAATATAAATGAATGACTGCCTGCTCGAAAGACTGTTCGGATAATGCAGTCCATGCCAGATGTAAGTCGGAATGTTCATCGAAAAGCTGAACAGGAAAACCAGCAGGAGCACAGCCTTTCCTATCTTTACCTTCGGACTTATCTTCCTGAGGAACATGAACAGCGGGATGAGCATGAACAGACCGATCGTACAGTAAATGTTCGGGATATAACCGCTGAGTATAGTCGCCTCCACGTTCATGGTGGCATGGGCGATCTGCTCCAGGAAGTTATAGTAAAACCGTAATGTAGTCGGGAAACTGAAATGCCCGGATGCGGTTGAAGACAAAGTGATGAGCGCTGGCATCACTGTTATGGACGCCATAAGCGCTGCAAGGACCGAATAAAGAGCAAATCTCCAAAGAACACTGAGGAAGTCCTTGAATCTCCTGAAATTCGCCTCACAGATGACCAAATAAATGAAATACAGGACCAGATAAATGCATATCATGATCGCTATATAGTAATTTGACAGGATTGCAACGGACAGGGAGATGGTATAAAGCATCACCCTCTTCTTTTTTACGAGACGTTCTATGCCGAGTGTGATCAGCGGCAGAAGGAGGAGGCAGTCAAGCCACATGAGATTCCAGCTGTAAGCAGCCATATATGACGAGAATGCGTAAAAGATGCCGAATACAGCGGCTATCAGGCTCTTTCTGCCGGAATG
Organism: Lachnospiraceae bacterium; assembly: GCA_015057955.1. Lineage (GTDB taxonomy): Bacteria > Bacillota > Clostridia > Lachnospirales > Lachnospiraceae > RGIG5612. The sequence goes on from SVDE01000062.1 coordinate 2,523, forward strand.
TGCCTGTACATACCAGGTAAATGTCGCGGACATGAGTCCTGCCTTCAGTATGATAAAGCAGGCCATTATCTCTGGTATGATCGTTGACGGAAGAAGACCGACGAGCCAGTAGACCGGTGTCGCCAGATAATATGCATATGTTCCCGGAAGGTCTGATCCGAGTCCGATATTCCATGTATACAGCAGGCTGTCGCCATTTTTCAGTATGCTCTGGAACTCCTTGAGCATGGTCGCGTACTGATGATACATGTCGCTGCGAAGATACATCTCTTCGCCGAATGGATAGATCTCTCTTGCAGCAAACATTATAACAAGAGCTATCACAGGAATGACAAAGGCGATGATCACCGCCAGATTCCGGGTCAGAATATTCTTCTTTTTTGTATAGACTTTTTCCATCTGAAATCCTTACAGCTCGGGCACGCTTATCTTTTCCCAGGCACTGTCGTTGAACCTAAGCAGCACACCTTCCGCGAATTTGCTGTAATGTTCATCAAACAGAGCCTTTCTGGCAGCAGACATGACCTGATTATTATTGGCGACGGATTCGCTTATCATGTAATCCTCAATACACTGGATGACATAAAGGCATTCAGTAGTTTCAACGATCTCGCTGAGTTCACCGTCAGTAAGCGCATATGCAATATATTCAAAAGACTCGGGCATCATGCCTTTCATGAGCACCCTGTTCAGGACCGGTTCCCAGCCATATCTTTCACAGGCTGTCTGAAAACTGGTCCCGTTTTTTACTTCTTTTCTGAAATCTTCAGCTTCATTTATGGATACGCTGACCGGTATCTCAACATAATTGACTTCGATGACTTTGGTATCGGCTTCGCTTATCTCCAGATTGATATTCTCAGAGAGCTTATTGAACACCTTGTCATAATATGCCTGTTTTGTATACAGATCTATCGCGGTATCCAGAGTGATGTCATATTTGGCCAGATCATAGTGATCAGAAAGATCCGTATAAGCAGCAGTCGCATCGGATATGATCTGGTTCTGCTCTTCTTCGGTAATGTACAGTGCCATCTCGTCTGACATCAGCACACTGGAAGTGATCTTGAGCATTTCATCCTTGACGCTCTCTTTTATGTATTCATCAAACGTTATGTCACCTATCGCTCTGTACCAGAACATGTCATCCTCGTCAGCCTTATAGTAATCCCTGACCTCCATGAGTCTGAAGATAGCTTCCGCGACTGAGCACGATTCATTATTGATCGTGAGCAGTGTTTTTGATGACATCGGTCCGGCAAGCCTGATCTCTGTGCATGCGGACAGCATTAATACCGCTGCTGCCACAGCGGCGATCATTGCCGATATCCTTTTAAACTTTATTCTGGACATTTTTAATTTAATCGTTGCTTTTATCTGATAATTGTGATATTTTGTTTATTGCCTTGTGAAACGGCAAATGCTTATGTAGCTCAGTAGGTAGAGCGCGTCATTGGTAATGACGAGGTCACCGGTTCGACTCCGGTCATAAGCTCTTTTTTTTGCCTTTCTGTACCTGTCGGGTTTCAGTTCACGATTCCTGATTATACTATCAACTGAACGAACTTTCAAGATTGCCGTCATTCAACAGACTTAAGTGATTCAGCCATGTTGATCTTTTCAAGTTTTGCTGTCATGAACAAGTTGACCAGCAAAGTAAATGAAAACGTCAGTATGATCGACAGGATGAAGCTGAGCAGCGTTATGTTTTTCTTGAAATATACAAGGTCCACCACTATCTGGTCTATGACAAAGCTGTGCAGAAATACTCCCAGAACAAGTCCTATGACCATTCCGATCGTTGTCAGGACTATATTTTCACGGAATACATATTCTGAAGTTTCCCTCCTGCGGAATCCGAGCACTTTGATCGTCGCTATCTCCCTTATCCTTTCCAGTATATTGATATTGGTCAGATTATAGAGAACCACAAATGCAAGTGCCGCAGCACTGGCTATGATCAAAAGTATCACGTAATTCAGGCTGGACATCATGTTTGATATCATGTTTTCCAGGTCGGCAAAAACAGAAACTGAAACAACACCCTTACATTTTGCGAGACTGGTCTGGGCTTCATATACATCTTTGCTTTCCGGGACTGTCACATATGCTCCATTCACGGTAAACTTTCCTGCAGAATCAGCAAGCGTATCCCTGGATACCACGACATAATTGTAAACATAATTTTTAAACACTCCGGTTACCTTTGCGCGTATCACCTTCATGTCCTCATTTCTGAGAGTGATCTCATCCCCTACTCCGACACCGTATCTGGTCGAAATGCTCACGCTTACCAGTGCCTCGCCCTTTTCAGGAACGGCTATCTTCTCGTCCCTCATCGTTCTTAAACTGAAAAATTCATCTATGTTGTCCCACTCTGCAGGAGTGATCAGCGTTATATTCTTTGTTCTGCTGTTCTGAATAAGATCCCAGGATGACTGGTTGTACATAAAGTATGACGCATCCAGTTCGTTCATTGTCTTTAACAGGTCCGGGGATATGTCATCTGCCTCATCAGTGACAAGGCCCATCTGCGCAGGCTGGATCTCGTCATACTGTGTTTCGACAAACGTTGCGATGGAATCCTTTAGTCCAAAACCTGTCAGAAGCAGCGCTGTACATCCGCTTATTCCCACGATCATCATGAAGAATCTCTTTTTGTACCGGAAAATGTTTCTGGCAGATACTTTGTGCATGAACTTCATTCTTTTCCAGATGAACGGGATCCGTTCAAGCAGTACTCTTTTTCCTGCCTTGGGAGCCTTGGGGCGCATGAGTGAAGCAGCAGATTCAGACATGATGTTCCTGCAGGTAAGATATGTGGTTCCTGCAGTTGCAGCCACTGCAACTGCAAATACCGCGCAGGCCAGTTTCCAGTCAAATACATAACTCAGAGGAATACTGATGTACATCATGTTATATGCGAACCAGATTACTGTCGGGAACGCGAATATGCCGGCTGCATATCCTACAATACAGCCAAGCGCAGCAGCAGTCACTGAGTACGCCATAAATGTAAACATGATATTTGAACTGGAATATCCGAGCCCCTTCATGATACCTATCTGGCCTCTGCGCTCTTCAACCATCCGTGTCATTGTCGTCATGCAGACCAGAATAGCAACGAGTATGAAGAAGATAGGAAGTACACGGGCTATCTGCTTTATGATCTCAGAATCACTCTCAAAGCATGAATAGCCTATATTAGTTCCCCTCTCAAGCAGATATGTATCCGGAGCCTCAAATGCCGCTAAGTCATCCTCTGCATCCTGCAGTTCCTTTTCAGCGTCTGCGATCTCTCTGTCAAAGGTCTCTTTAGCATCCAGGTACTCAGCTTCACCGTCTTCGTATTCCTTAAGTCCGTCACGGTAATCAGACTCGGCCTGCTCCAGGTCTGAAGCAGCCTGGTCATACTCAGCCAGTCCGTTTTCATATTCCTGCAGACCTGCGTGATATGAGTTTAAGCCTGAATAATAATCATCCACGCCCTGCTCATAGGCTGCTAACGCACTGTAATATTCGGCAAGTCCCTCATTGTACAGGGCTGCCTTCGAATCATACTCAGCCTGTGCATTATCCAGCGCAGTTTTTCCCTCATCATAAGCTGCCCTGCCTGCTTCGTATTCAGCCTGCTTAGTCTGATACTGTTCCAATCCGGTTTCATACGCTGCAGCAGAACTATTGTAAATGCTTTCATTTTGCTCATATTCCTCAAGAGCAGTCTGGTAATCCGCAAGAGCGCTTTCGTACAGCTCTCTTCCCGCGTCTACCTGGGATTGCACAATATCCAGTTCTGCAAGGGCTGCTGCCTTGGCATCTTCATCTATCAGCCCGGCCGCAGCAGCTGCTTCTATTTCTGCCCGGCGGCTGTCTATCTCCTGCTGTGCACCTGTCAGTTCAGCATCTCTCTGCTGTAACTGTTCATTTGCGGCATCCAGTTCTGCTTTCCCTGATGAAAGCATTTCAGCGAATTCATTCAGCGCGGCTTCAGTCGCGTCCAATTCTGCTTTTCCGTTTGCAAGTTCAGCACCGGCAGCATCCAGTATTGCTTTATTCTCAGCCAGCTCTCCTCTAGCATCATTCAGCTGTTCTTTTCCATCCGCAAGAGCTGCTGCCGCATCATCCAGCTGCAGTTTAGTATCAGCCAGTATCTGATAGCCGCTGTCCAGCTCACTCCGTGCATCAGAAAGCCTGACAGCCGCGTCATCCAGTTCCCGTTTTCCATCCTCGAGTTCGGCGGCAGCATCTGCCAGTTTCTGTCTGCCGTCAGCTATTTCTACAGCAGCATCATCCAGCTTCTGTTTTCCTTCATCCAGTTCTTCTCTGGCATCTTTTAATTCTGACTCTCCCTTATTCTTCTCATCCTCAAATTCCGCCCGTGCATCAACCAATTCTTCCTCCGCATCAGCATAAAGCCTGTCATATCTCTCGTCAGCCTTATCCTGAGTCACCGTTTCCCATTCACTGCGCAGTCCGTCCATCTGATCCTTATACTGTCTGGAATATATCACCCTGTCAGTATCAAGTTTTACATATACTTCCGTATATGTATCTGACTCAAAAGCGTCCTTCGGCAGATAGGCAAATCCCTGAACTGTTCCATTGCCTATCGAAGTCGTTCCTCTCTCAAAATTAATGTAAAGGGATGACTCTGCAAAGCCGACTACCGTATAACTGTCAGCTGCAAACGCATCCTTTGTATCCTGTTCATTGGAATCTGAGATATACACTTTATCACCCAGTGACAGGCCCATCCGGTTATTATTGTCAATGACGCATTCCCTGCTGCTTTCCGGCATTCTTCCGGCCTTTATCTGGATCTGATTTACTTCTTCGGTGATAGAATGCACCTTATATACCGCTTCTTTTCCATCACGTCTTTTTAATATCACATCATACTGCCAGGATCCTTCGGCGCCGGCAACGCCGGACTCATTTTTAAGTCCGGACACTTCTTTGTCTGTCCATCCTATGGTTGACAGCAGCCGGTAATCGAAAAAGCGGGTGTCGCGGTAATAATCATCAAGGGTATTTAACATGACAGGTGTAGTAATGCGGACACCTGCAAAGAAGCCCGTTCCAATGGCAATGATCGCGAACACGGAAGCAAAGCGCCCGAAAGTGCTTTTTATCTCCCGCCAGATCATTTTCCAGAGCATATGCTTGTTTTTACTACCACTCGATATCTTCAATGTCTATCCTGTTTTTATTCAGATACATGTCTTCTATCCTGCCGTTTTTGACAGTGATCACCCTGTCAGCCATTGCTGTAAGTGCCGAATTGTGCGTGATCACAACTACTGTCATGTTTCTCTCACGGCATGTGTCAAAAAGGAGCTTCAGCACTGCTCTTCCTGTCTGGTAATCCAATGCTCCTGTCGGTTCGTCGCATAAAAGCAGCTTCGGATTTTTAGCAAGCGCTCTTGCAATGGCTACTCTCTGCTGCTCACCGCCCGACAACTGAGCAGGAAAGTTTGACATCCTGCCCTTAAGGCCGACCTGTTCAAGAACCTTTGCCGGATCCAGTGGGTCTTTCGAAAGCTGTGTCGCCAGCTCAACATTTTCCAGAGCGGTCAGATTCTGGACAAGGTTATAAAACTGAAATACAAACCCGATATCATATCTGCGGTATTCCGTAAGCTGTTTGCTGCTGTATGCTGATATCTCACTGCCATCCAGGAAAACGGAACCGGATGTGAGTGAATCCATTCCTCCAAGGATATTCAGTATTGTGGTCTTGCCCGCGCCGGATGCGCCGACAATAACACAGAATTCACCCTTTTCAATTATGAAATCTGTTCCATTAAGTGCAGGTATATCCACCTCGCCGCTTTTATAGATCTTTTTTACATTGCGAAATTCTACATATGCCATGCTGTTTTCCTCAGACATTTTTCTAATTGCCCTTTATTATAATCCATTGTTCCGAAAAAGGAAAATAGCGCTGTTTAATTCTCTCTCTTGGGAGTGTATATCCATTTCTTAAGCAATTATACTCTCAATGACAATATTAAAAAGGCACAAACAGGAGGTCTGAATATGTGGAATAGAAAAGAATTGAAAGCCAGAGGCAAGGAAAGATTCCAGCTTAGCTACTGGAAATGCGTACTGGTTGCAGCGATACTGGCAGCAGTTACGGCCGGAGGAGCAGCAGGAGGCATCTCATCGACTTATGGCAGTACAGCCGGTGTCGGTTTTGGATCCGGTGGTGAATTAAGCCGCGAACAGCTTGCAGTCATTACGATCATCGTCGTCATTGCTCTGTTTGCCGCATGCATAGGCTTCGCGGTAAGGGTATTTGCCTACAACCCTGTAATGATCGGATGCAGGAGCTTTGCAATGCAGAACAGCAAAGGTCCCTCTTCATTAAAGGAACTGGGACATGGCTTTAAGAACGGATACTGGCGTATAGTAAAGACAATGTTCTTACACGACATTTTCCTGGTACTTTGGTCGCTGCTGTTCATAATCCCCGGGATCATCAAGTCATACTCATACAGACTTGTCCCGTACATCCTTGCAGAGGACCCGAACATTTCAGGAACTGAGGCCATAACCAGATCCAGGCAGATGATGAACGGCCAAAAATGGCGTACATTTGTACTTGACCTGAGCTTCATACTCTGGAATCTTCTTTCAGCCGTGACATTCGGTATCGTAGGGATATTCTATGTGGCTCCGTACAAGATGCAGACAGATGCCGAACTCTACTACGCGATCAAAGCTCAGCAGTGAATGCGATCATAAGCTGACAAAAAGCGGGCCGCTTATACAGCAGCCCGTTTTTGCATGATCTGTTATCGGTATTTATCTTTTCAGGGGTTCAGTCCAGTATGACTGGTTAAAGATATCCGTCAGTTTATACGTTATGAGGACATTCTCAGCTTCAAGATATGTATCGCTGATCTCCATGTTTTCACTTACAGTCAGCTGATTGCCTATATAGTAGCTTTCAATGTAATTTCCGTCGTAATCGTAATAGTCGCATATGAAATCAAGAGTATCGCCGATATTGAGCTCGGTAAGGTTTTTGGGAACCATCGGATCATCTGAATCATATACATAGTATGCTCCGGCAATGTATCCCTTAGGATTCTCATTATCAAATACCAGAATGAGATCTACTCTGTCCTCTTCGTTCAGGATAGCGGGGACTCTGCCCGTTATGACATAGTTTTCTCCGTCATCGACAGTATCCATATGGAAGTAAGATACGGGCTGGCCATTGATCGAGATCCAGTATTCTCCCGGATCGGCGACGAGTCTGTTCTCATCATCAAATTCAAATATTCCGTCAAGTCCGAGATTTATATACCCTTCACCGTCATCATAGAACAGATTAAGGTCTATGCTGTGAATGAGTGACCATTCTTTTTCAGAAAGCTCCATGCGGTATGAACCGTCAGAATACTCTTCGAAAACAAGGTCGGTCATGTCAATGCTGTTATCAAGGATGTACTGCAGCACCTGATCATCAGGCATTGTCCGTTCCTCTACAAATCCACTTCTGCCGGAAAGTCCGAATATCGAGCTGTAATCGCCGCCAAGGAAGCTTCCGAGCAGGTCACTGATCATGTCGGATGATGAGCTGTATGAGCTGCCTGTACTGTATGATCCCGAATCAGAATAATCGTATGAGCTGTAAGGGTTATATGATCCGTAGGAACCTCCAAACAACGAACCGAACGGTGAGGTTGAACCACCGGTTGCAGCCTGGCCGCAGACTTCCAGTCTTGCAAAACTCCGGATGCAGCTTGTGTAGTTATCATCCATGCCGATCTTCTTGTATGTATTAGTGACCTTATCCACGTACCTTGTGCTCTGGTAAGGGAAATAGATCGACAGGCCGTATGCATTGGTTATGCCCGATGACGTCCTGTTGTATTTGATAGCGTTCTTCAGTATCTGTGCAAGCTCGGCGCCTTCTTCATTGCCGAGGTTTTCCGCCATGTGTACAAGGTCGACCATGTCTACCTTTGAGCTGCTTCCAAACTCCCTTGACTGGTTTCTGGCATCAGAAACCTGTTTGTAATCATTGTTTGTAATAAGCCCTGAGATCGACTTTGAGAACTCAGAAAATGGTGTTTTGACTGTAGATGACAGTTCTGCAAGGTCAACAAGCGAAAGTGTTGCTTTCTGGCCTGCTGCCTGCCTTGCGCTTGTATAAATGAAATCATCAATTATGTTCTTTCCGATATCGATAGTAGGCATTGACGTGTTCTGGGCAAATTCAGTCAGCCAGTCGGTGTAATACCATCCATATCCCGGTTCTGTCTCTTCGGATGCGATCATGTAATCAGCGTACTTATCGAGCATCAGGGCATTTTCCATTGTAGCCATGAGACAGGTGTCAAAGCCGATGAAATCGAAAGTGACTCCGGCGCTGCTGAGTGCCGTGTCGATCCCGTCAAGCCCCATTGACCCGCTGCCCGGGAACTTTTCATCATATCCGTAACCTTCAACTGTTCCTGCGCCGTGATCCCAGAAAATGAGTTCATATCTGTTAGCCGGAAAGGAAGCTGCGGTCCATGTTATGAATGAAGAAAGCGTGGAGGGATCTGTCATCGGAACCCTGCCTGCATTTTCATTCAGGCATACGACTCCTCCGTCCCTGACCTGATAGATCTGGTTGTTGCTGCTGCTTACAACACTGTTCATCCATCTGCTCGCTCCGCCTGTATACACAATGAGGTTTATGTTGCCTAGGCTTGCATTGGTCATTTCCTGAAGGTCAGATGAAGCCATGCCGCTCTTTGATTCAAGGTCGGCTCCGCACATGTAGACCATGATGGTAACTTCGTCCCTGCCGCCTCCGAGTATCTGTGTTCGCTTGCTCCTGGCTCCCTGAGCGACCGATGTGTTCAGCGAGGCTGTCGCTGCTGAAGAATCCGTCCATCCGGTAGAGTAAGCGCTGTTTCCTCCGAACAGGGTGCCGAAATAATCATTGTAGCTGCCGTAAGATGACTGTGATGAAGCTGAGCTGCCTGAAGATGAGCTTGCAGCTGCAGCTGTGCTCTGGGTATAATTTGTTGCCTGCGTCGAAGGCTCCTGTCTTGATCCGCGGCCGCACAGTACAAACAGCAGGATCACAACTACTACAACAACTATCAGCAGAAGGAAAAACTTGCCCCTTCCGCCGGAACGTGCTGCTCCCGTATTCTGACTGTAACTGTTCTGAGTGTAGTTCTGGCCTGCATTATTCTGAGAGGAACTGTTCTGAGTCCCTGCACCATACTGGCTGCCTGAACTCTGACCGTTTCCGAACAGACCGCTGCCGAACTGCTGATTGCCGTACATTCCCGGCCTGCCCTGCTGGCTGTATGGATTCTTATTTTCCTGCTGCGGAGCGCTCTGTGCACGCTCAGTGCTTTGCTGAGTCTGCTGAGGTCTCTTATTAAGACCGCTCTCTCCGGTAGGTCCTGTGCCCAGTCCGTCGCCTCTCTTGAAGACTCCGCTGCCTGAGCCGGTAACATTTCTCTGTCTTCCCCTTGGCCTCTTGTTTTCCATTTTTATACCTCACTTGTAAAGTATAATGCAGGTTGCGTTTTTTATATTATATCATACCCGCCGAGTATGTTTACAGCTTTTAATATACCGTTCTGGGTCTTGCTGTCGACGAACTCACCGCTCATGACTCTTTCATAAGCCTCCTTTAAGGGCATCTCAAAAAAGTCGAGGAACTCATCACTGTCAAGTTTCTGCTCGCCCTTTTCAAGTCCGGTCGCCATGAACATGGTTATCCTTTCGTCAGAATATGCTGCTGCCGGATAGAAAATGCCAAGCTTCTGCCAGTTCCGGGCAGTATAACCGGTTTCCTCCTTGAGTTCCCTCTGCGCAGCAGCAAGAGGATCTTCATCTGCAAAGTCGAGTTTGCCCGCCGGTATCTCGGTGATCACCTGACCGATCGCATACCTGTACTGTTTTTCGAGCACGATGTTTCCGTCATCCGTTACCGGTACGATGCATACAGCGCCTATATGCCTTATGATCTCCCTCTCAGCTGTTCCGCCGTCAGGGAGTTTTACGTCATCCCTGTATACATGCAGTATCTTTCCGTTAAAGATCAGTTCCGAATCCAATCTGCTTTCAGCAAGCCGCTCCATCATGTTATCCATATATGCCTCTCATTCATACTGCGAAGAGACTGTTTTCAAAGTCTCACGCATCCTTTTCACAACGTTTTCCGGTCCGATTATCCGGACCTTTCCCTCTAGGGCTGTCACCCATCCGAAGAACTGTCCGCTGACCGCAACAATTATGCTCACAGTGAAATGCTCCCCGTCAGTGCGTGTCATAGGCACATCCCTGCCGAAACGGTCAACAATGACTCCCGACATCTCGTTATCGCACAGAAGACGCACATTCTCCAGTTCACCGCCGAACATGCCGAACACTGCCCCTGAATAAGTGCCCATGTTAAAATCCCGGAAGATGTTCTTTCCTTCCCTTTGCGCTTCCTCTATGGCGATATGGAGCATCTTGTCTACACGGAAATGCTTTATCTTCTCATCCGCGCTGTCATAAGCAACAAGATAGTAGTTCTCATTGCTCCACATGAGTGACCAGGGACTCAGTTCATACCTCTCACCGTTTCTCCTGAACACCCTTTTCTTATTGACATCCCAGTTAAAGTACTGGAAAGATATCTTTTTGTTTCCGGCTATCGCCTGATGTATGTGATCTACATTGTATAGGATATTCTCATTCTCCGTCTTGACCCGGTCGGCTACATAGACCTGACGCTGGAGTCCCATTGCCTCGTGCCTGCTTGCAAGGCTCTCGATCTTCTTGATCAGTTCATCTGATTTCTTGGAGGTAATGAATCTTGATGACTGGACAGAATCCACCAGTAGCTTCAGTTCCGCCAGCTCGAACCTGCGGCTCCCTATGTGATAGAAAAAGTTCCTGTCACGACGTTCACCTATGACGTCGATGCCTGCCAGGGTAAGGAGCTCAATATCGCTGTAAATGCTCTTTCTCTCTGCTTCGATCCCATATGACAGCAGACTGTCAAGGATCTCCTCCATTGTTATCGGATGGTCCTCATCAGTCTTCTCATACAGTATCCTTATCAGATACAGAAGCTTAAGTTTCTTGCTGTTTGCAGATCCTGCCATACTATCCTCCACTGTCTATATAGCTGATTTTATCATATACTTTCGTTATTTACACAAAAATAACAGGATCAAAGTCCATTTTTTCGGACGCAAAGGAAGGAGCTCATCAGCTCCCTCCTCCATCTATCCCTGCAGCACGTTCTCTTCATCCGGGCTGTTGGCATCATACATGTCATTCCATGTACTCACGGTAATCCTCCTCACACGCGAACAGCATGTAGGTACCATTGACTAATCCCATGTAACCTGATTGTGTTGAATAACCTTTCATACGATCTCCTTTCTGCCTTCAGGCTGCATACTGTGAATAGTTTCTTCTTCTGACAGGCGCTGCCGGTACACGTCTGCTCCTGACGCTTAACGGACTGCGGCCGCTTTTGTTCCTTCCCGTGCATGAGACAGCGATCAGGATCCCGGCTATCATGATCATGGCGCAAACACCAGTGAGCAGCATTGGCTTTCCGGGAATATAACCTATTCCTCCGGCTCCGGTTATGATCAGGATCAGCCCTATAAGTAATGATGTTTTCTTCTTTAAATGTTTCATGATACAGCTCCTGTAATTCTCTGTTCTGTGGTTTCCTGTTTTGTTTATGAGCTGACTATACATGATTATAAGTCCCGAAAAACGGACTTTGATTTTGCGGCATAAAAAAGCCGGCCCCCTTTTCGGCAATGTCATTAAGTTAAGATGACAGTAACTGCGAGGCATTCCTAAAAATTAGTGGAGAGATCAAAAAAACAACTAA
>SVDE01000063.1 GCA_015057955.1 Lachnospiraceae bacterium
AAGATCCAGATTCAGATCATAACCGGAAGCAAGTGTTTCCACCTTATTCGCAAGCGAAATGAGATCTATTTCCGTCCTTCCGCATGTAGGGCACGAGATCACATTTATCCCGCCTTTTCTAAGCCCAAGGTTTGAAAGAATCTTTTTCGCGCTCTTTATCTCCTCAACAGGATCCCCTGTAAGCGAAACTCTTATCGTATCTCCGATCCCGGCATACAGGATTATGCCAAGTCCTTCTGCGGATTTTATGTTTCCCGAAAACAGTGTTCCTGATTCTGTGATGCCCACGTGGAGAGGATGACTGGTCTTTTCCGAGATCAGCTCATGAGCCTTTGCGCATGTGACTATGTCGGAACTTTTAATGCTGATGACAAGGTTATCATATCCCATGTCCTCTATTATCCGTACATTTGCCAGAGCGCTTTCTACTATGCCCTCGGCTGTTACGCCGTTATATTTTTCAACCAGATCCTTTTCAAGTGAACCCGAGTTAACGCCCACACGGATAGGGATATTCCTTTCTTTTGCGCAGTCAACCACTGCTTTTACTCTATCCCTTGATCCGATGTTTCCCGGGTTGATACGTATTTTGTCTGCGCCGTTCTCGATTGCCATAATGGCCATTTTATAGTCAAAATGGATGTCCGCCACCAGAGGTATGGATATTTCTTTTTTTATCTCCCTGAGGGCTTTTGCAGCGCTTTCGGTCGGAACGGTACACCTTACTATCTCGCAGCCGGTTGCTTCCAGTCTGTGTATCTGCTCTACTGTTGCCCTGACATCATCAGTCCTGGTATTTGTCATGGACTGTATGGCTATCGGATTGCCGCCTCCGATGGTCACATTTCCTATCTGTACTTTTTTTGTTTTTTCCCTGTAAGTCATTTAGCCCTGCTTTCTAAAACAGTTTGATCACATCATTTACGAGCACTACCATCGCAAGAAGGAAGATCAGTGATGCGCCTATGACAGTAACAATGCCTTCAACCTTCTTAGGAACCGGCTTCCTGATGACTGCTTCGATTACAAGAAGGATAAATTTTCCGCCGTCAAGTGCAGGTATCGGAAGCAGATTGAGCACACCGAGATTAGCGCTCAGCATTGTCATTATGCTTATTAGATTCATGATGGTGGCCAGGAATCCGTGGCTTGCGGACGCTGTGTAAGTATCGCTTACCACCTCGACTATACCTACAGGACCGGACAGCATGTCCAGTGACCCGTGACCTGAGAACAGGATTCCCAGACTCTTGTATATGGTCACGATCTGGTACTTCAGCTCAGCCAATGAGTATTTAAGCGTACCAAGCGCATCGGTCTTCTCGTTCCTGAGATTGTATGTAAAGCCTGTTGAATATTCCGTAGTTTCCGACGGTGTGACCACCGTATCAAAACTGCCGCCTCTTCGAGTGTATGTGACAGAGATAGGCTCATTTGAAACGGGATGTTCGTTAAAGTATTCCTCAATGCCCAGACCGTTTTTAATCTCGGTTCCGTTGATCGCCGTTAAGACATCGCCTTCCTTAAGCCCGGCAGACTGTGCCCCGGATCCGTCAGCAACATAAGTGAGTTCCGCTTTATCCTCGGATGCGGTATAGCTTATCCCCAGCATGTATCTGGTGGATTCTGTGGGATAGATCACAGCCTTATGTATTTCTCCGTCCCTTTTGAAAGTTATCTTTATCCCGTCTTTGCGTTCCGAAATGGGGTTGATATAGTCTTCCACATATATCTCGCGTCCGAAGCTGATGCCTGTACCGCCGTAATTGGTTATCACGTCGCCTGTCCGAAGGCCGGCTTCATAAGCTGAAGATCCTTCTTTTACGCTTGTAACCGTTGCGGGGTCATAACCCATTGTCGCAACGTATACCACAGAAAGAACAAAAGCCAGAAGGAAGTTGAAAAAAGGACCCGCAAGGATCACACTCATCCTTGCCCAGACTGACTTTTTATCAAACGATCTCTCGCTGTCAGTGTCGTCATCCTCATCTTCAAGCGCTCCAAGCATCGTGCATGAACCGCCGAACGGGATGGCTTTCCATGAAAACCTCGTTCCCGACTTTGCAACTTTGCTCAATATCCTCGGACCAAACCCGATTGAAAATTCCTTTACAAATATGCCATTTTTTCTTGCCAGCAGAAAATGACCATACTCGTGGATGATCACAAGTATGCTCAATATCACTATGGCAATGATTATGCTGATAAACCTAGTCATTGATCGTCATCCTGCCATTATGTCTTCACCGATCCGGATGATCTCATCCAGACCCGGATCTTTAACCATTTTATGCGATCTTATTGTTTTTTCTATGAAATCAGCTATTCCGAGATACGAGATCTTTCCTGCAACGAAATCCGCTACCGCTCTTTCATTTGCGGCATTGAACACGCACGGCATTGAACCGCCCGTCTCAATAGCTTCATAGGCAAGCGCAAGGGCCTTGAACGTCTCCGTGTCCGGTTTTTCAAATGTTATTGAACCAAGTTTGAAGAAGTCCACCCTGTCACCTGCAAGGAATGGCCTTTCAGGATAAAAGAAAGCGTACTGGATCGGCAGCTTCATGTCAGGTGTTCCAAGCTGTGCGATTATCGCACCGTCATCATACTGGACTGCTGAATGGATTATGCTCTGGGGCTGGATCACTACCTGGATCTTTTCTGGTCTGACATTGAACAGCCACCTTGCTTCAATGACTTCAAGCCCTTTATTTGCCAGTGTTGATGAGTCAATGGTAACCTTCTGTCCCATGCTCCAGTTTGGATGCTTGAGCGCATCGGCGAGCGTGACTTTCTCCAGCTCTTCCCTTTTCCTGCCCCTGAAAGGTCCTCCTGACGCAGTCAGGATGATCTTATCAAGCGATCTTCTGGGATTCCCCTGAAGGCTCTGGAAAATGGCGCTGTGCTCTGAGTCAACCGGATATATATTAACAGCGCATCTGGCTGCTTCCGACATGATAATATGACCGGCGCAGACAAGCGTCTCCTTGTTGGCGAGCGCGATATCCTTTCCCGCGTGTATCGCCTCAACAGTCGGTCTGATCCCGATCATTCCGACTATGGCTGTAAGAACGATATCCGATCCCGGATACACAGCGACTTTGATAAGGCCTTCCATGCCTGAGACAATTTCCGGCTTATCCTTAATGCAGGGATCGGCACTGACCAGTTCCGAGAGTCTTTTTGCATTTTCTTCCTTATAAACGCAAACAAGTTTCGGAGAAAACTCCGA
This sequence comes from Lachnospiraceae bacterium, assembly GCA_015057955.1. Lineage (GTDB taxonomy): Bacteria > Bacillota > Clostridia > Lachnospirales > Lachnospiraceae > RGIG5612. The sequence continues at coordinate 3,233 of SVDE01000063.1, forward strand.
AATCTGCTGCAAAAGGAGTTCTATGTTGTTGTTTCCGCTTATGGCTTCCACTATGAGCTCATTCCGGTGTCCCCTGACGATCTCAAGCGCCTGGGTGCCGATCGAACCCGTGGAGCCCAAAATAGATATGTGTTTCATCAATTCATCATAATGGCGTAAATGGCCACAAGATATGTTATCGGAGCAACGATGATCATGCTGTCGAAACGATCCAGTATGCCTCCGTGTCCGGGCAATATCTTTCCGTAATCCTTAATCTGAAGTTTTCTTTTTATCGCGGATGCCGCAAGGTCACCTACCTGTGCTACAGCGGCACCGAAAGCGCATATGACCGCAAATACCAGCGGAGCGAGCTTGATATCCGGTATATATTTCTGAACAGCGAACCCATATGCGACAGCGAGTACTACTGCTCCGAAAACTCCTCCTATGGCTCCCTCTACTGATTTCTTAGGACTGAGTTTCGGGACAAACGGATGCTTTCCGAACAGCATCCCGAAGAAGTATGCGGCTATGTCGCATCCCCATGAAGAAAGCACTGCAAGCCATACAAGATAAGCGCCTGAAGGCGGATGTATGCGCAGCAGATACAGTAGCGATAAGGTTACGCCGATATAGAAGATACCGAAATATGCACCAAATATCTGCTGGAGTTCATACTTAGGGAATGTTATCACAAATATTGCCAGCAATATGATCATTGCGACCGCATATACCAGCAGAAGATATTTGTGATCCAAAAATCTTAAAAACGCGTAATGCGCTATTATGGCAGCATATGTAACAAAACCCGGAGCTTCCCAGCCTACTTTCAGAGCCCTGTTAAGTTCAAATGCTCCGACCAGTGAAAGCAGGCAGAAGAAAACGAGCATGACATCATAACCGATGCTGAAAACCGTGATCAGCACCAGGCTCATGATAAGTCCGCTTATCGTTCTTACCCAGAATGTTTTGCTCTTTAACAGGCTTTTGCTTCTGTCGTCTTCCATTGATCCTATTTGATATTTCCGTATCTGCGTTCTCTTTTGCTGAATTTTTCAAATGCTTTTAAAAGTTCATCCTTGTTAAAATCCGGCCAGTGAACGTCTGCAAAATAAAACTCTGAATATGCCAGCTGCCACATAAGGAAATTAGACAGTCTCTGCTCCCCACTGGTACGTATGAGCAGATCGGGGTCAGGTATCGTGCGGGTATCGAGAGTATCAGAAATCATCTGCTCTGTGATATCCTCAGGTCCCGTCTTTCCTGCCTGTACGTCAGCAGCTATCTTTTTTACTGCCCTGGTCAGGTCATCCCTTCCGCCGTAATTGATGGCGACGATAAATGTGATGCCTGTATTGTCCTTTGTGGCATTTTCAAGATTGTTTATGCTTTCAATGATATCAGGGCTGAGGCGTGTCCTGTCACCGATGACCATGCAGCGTACATTATTGCGCATGCATTTATCAACTGCGCTCACCAGATAATCCCTGAAGAGATTCATGATCACCTGTACCTCCTGAAGAGGTCTGGACCAGTTTTCAGTCGAGAAAGCATAAACCGTAAGGTACTTAACACCGAGGCTGTCGCAATCCTCAAGTGTCTGTTCAAGTACCTTTGCTCCCTTTGCATGACCATATGTACGCGGCATATGCCGCTGCTTTGCCCAGCGGCCGTTGCCGTCCATTATTATGGCTACATGCTGCGGTATCTTTAATCCGGCTAAATCCTTTTCTTCCAAGATCATACCTTCATTATCTCAGCGGTCTTGGCTTCAGCACTCTTGTCAACAGTCGCGATGTACTTATCGGTAAGTTTCTGGATCTCGTCTTCAAGATCAAGGCCTGTGTCTTCTGAGATCTCGCCTGCCTTGGTGATCTTCTTGATATTATCGACAGCATCGCGGCGGATGTTCCTTATCGCAACTTTAGCCTCTTCAGCTTTCTTTTTAACGTCCTTGGAAAGTTCCTTTCTGCGCTCCTCGGTCAGATCAGGAATTGCAAGCCTGATGTTTCTTCCGTCATTGGAAGGATTGATACCGATGTTGGAGTTAAGGATAGCTTTCTCAATATCCTTTAACAGTTTCGGCTCCCAGGGAGAGATCATGATGGTCTTCGGATCGGGAACTGAAATATTGCCTACTTGCTGGAGCGGGGTTTCTGTTCCATAGTAGTTAACTGTGATCCTGTCAAGAATATGAGGATTTGCACGTCCTGCTCTGATAGTATTGAACTCAGATTCAAGGTTCGTGATCGTCTTTCCCATTTTTTCTTCAAACTTAACTAATCTTTCGTCCATTTCCATTCTCCTTTTATCAGACTGTTATTTCTGTTCCGTTAAAATCATCACTTATAGACTTTATTATGCTGTTCTCTTCATACAGGGAGAACAGACGCATCGGCATCCTATTTTCCATGCACAGGATGGAAGCTGCAAGATCTATCACCTGAAGTTTCTTCTCTACTACTTCCTCTATGGTCAGCTTGTCGAATTTCTTGGCATCAGGGTTCTTTCCGGGGTCTTTGTCATAAACGCCGTCAATCGATTTAGCCGCAAGTATGCAGTCGGCATTGATCTCAATTGCCCTGAGGACCATTGCCGTATCAGTTGAGAAGTAAGGATGGCCAGTTCCTCCTGCGAAAAACAGGACTTTCTTCTGCTCAAAATATTCGTTGGCCTTATCCTTGGAAAACTGTTCGGTAAATGTAGAACATACGAACGGGGTCATGATGCATGTTTTCATGCCGGCATATCTGAAATGCTCAGATACATATATGCAGTTCATTATCGTCGCCAGCATTCCGATGGAGTCAGACTTCGGTCTGTCGATCTCGACACCGGTCCTGCCTCTCCACAGATTTCCTCCGCCTATGACTATGGCGATCTCAATGCCCTGATCATACAGGACTTTTACCTGGGCAGCGATAGACTTGATCTCATCTTCATTATATCCGCCGCCTTCTTTGGCGAGAGCCTCGCCACTAAGTTTAAGCATTACTCTCTTCAATGGTTTCATATTTACAATTCCCCTCCCGGATAATCTCAGATTATTTTATAACAATAACGGTCAGTTGTAAATGAAAACGGTTCCGCATGTGCACCGGTCAGTCAGAAACATCGGTATCGATAGTGATGATGAATTCCATGCCGGGATGCTGTTCTTTTAATTGCTCTGTTATCATGCTGCAGAGCTTATGTCTGTCCTTCTCATCAAAGCTGATGACCAGATCCATGGTGACGGTATTGGATTCTTCATCAAATCTGAAGCCATGCATCTGGAGCACATTGTCAACACTGAGCACATAATCTTTAACAGCATCATGCAGTTGCATGATCTCAGGGTCTGACCTGTTGATCGAATAAACAGAAATGCCGGTAAGTACAATATTGAATTTTTCAAAAATCTTTGCCGTCAGTTCCCTTTCCAGGCTGTCCAGTTCAGGGGCAGTCAAAGTATGTGGGACTTCAATGTGAACCGAACCCGTATATGTTTCAGGTCCATATGCATGGAGCAGCAGATCATAAGCGCCGTCCACCAGCGGATGGGCACATAGTTCCTCCTTGATCTGCCGTGACAGATCCGGATCCACTCTTTCACCCAGTATCTGGGAAACAGTATCCCTGAGGACTTCAAATCCCGCCTTGATAATGAAGAATGATATGATCACGCCGAGGTATGCTTCAAGCGATACTTTCCATATCAGATATATTATCGCAGCTACAAGAACGGATGCCGATATGATCGAATCCATGAGGGCGTCTTTGCCAGATGCGCTGAGCGAATCGGAATTGACTTTTTTCCCTGTTTTCATGACATAGAGGCCAAGGACGATCTTTACGATCACGGCAACCGCAATTATTATCAGTGATATGACCGAATAATCCGGAGTCTGAGGATCAATGATCTTTTTTACAGATTCGACGAGAGATGTTATGCCTGCATAAAGCACTATCGCGCCAATTATCAGAGCTGAAAAGTACTCCACCCGGCCGTAACCGAGCGGATGCTTTTTATCCGCAGGTTTTCCGCTAAGCTTAGCACCTATTATCGTTATCACTGAGGAAAGTGCATCTGACAGATTATTTACAGCATCAAGAACTACGGATATGGAATTTGACAGCAGCCCTACAGCCGCTTTGAATCCCGCAAGAAATATGTTTGCTATTATTCCGATTATACTTGTACGTACTATTATCTTCTGACGGTTCATGTTGACCTCCCGGTTTAAAAAGAAATGCCGGTATATTTTTTCTCAGGCATCTCATTGAAATCATATGTTTCAAGTTCTTTTAGTGAAATATTTGCGCTGACGCTCTCGTGGATCATGAGATTAGCATCATTTCCAAGCTGCACAGCAACTATTCTCTTTCCTTTTCCATGCGCATAGCCGCATTCCCATGCGGTTCCTGAATCACTGTAATTTCCATGATAGATCACGACCAGTGTATCGCAGCGATCGATCGCATCCCGGTCGAGCTCAAATACTTTCCTGCACCATTCCTGACTGCCTGCTTCCTTGTCACGGACTTCGTGCTCACGGGGACTGAATATCTCAAAGCCGCGCTTTCTCAAAGTACTTTCCACATACGAAAGCGCTTCACGTTCATCGTCATTAAAAAACGGACTTGCTATGTAGATCATTATCTTTTTTCCATACAGATCCTTTAATTTTATACCAGTGATTATATATCATTATAAGGCGTCTTTTCCACAATTATGTAAGCTTTCGTTTTGGGTGTTGACTTTATAAACCTATATGTTATCATTCTCGTGGACTTCAAAGAAATGTCCTGTCACATATGTGGCAATTTCATACAAGAGGAGCGGCGTCATGCAGTTATTAATGCCTGGAAAGAGCCCCGCCGTTACCGAATTAAAGCGCGCCATTGTAGCAACATTTGGCGGGCTTTTGTATTCTGTAGGGGTTAATCTGTTCATTGTTCCCATAGGTCTCTATAACGGAGGTCTGATGGGTTATTGTCAGCTGCTCAGGACTATTCTCGTTGATTATCTTGGGCTTACTATCAATTTTGACATTGCAGGTATACTTTACTTTATTGCCAATATCCCTATCATGATACTGGCATGGAGAAAGCTGGACATAAAATTTGTCATTAGGGCACTTATCAATATCGTTGTCATCACTGTTTTTCTTTCTGTCATACCGGTCAAGCTCATCATTGAAGGCGACATGATCGCAAACTGCCTGATAGGCGGTGTTGTTACAGGCGCGGGAACCGGTCTTTCCCTCTGGGCTGCAACACCGGGCGGAGGAACAGATATAATAGGACTTATCCTGACAAAAACAAGAAAGAATTTTTCTGTGGGTAAGATGAATCTGATCGTTGACGTTTCCCTGTATGCGCTTTGTCTTGTCATGTTCAATGTTCAGGTTGCCATTTATTCCATTATCTATTCTGTCATATGTACGTTTGTCATTGACAAACTCCATCAGCAGAACATAAATGTAAAGGCCATCATAGTCACAGATAAAGACTGTCAGGCACTCAAGGATGAGCTTATCAGGACTCTCGACAGAGGTATCACAGAATTCCCTGCAAAAGGCGGTTACAGTGGTGCTGATAAAACCGCATTCATGATAGTGCTGTCCAAGTATGAGGCTACCGAGCTGCCGGCAATTGTCTCCAAATATGACAAAAATGCCTTCATTACGATCAATGAAGGCACTAAGATATCCGGTAATTTTGAAAAGCGGCTTTAATAAGCTCTGCCGTTTACAACAGTATAGTATCGTCCATTATAATAAACACGTCCATTGAATCCGAACTGTACTTTTCCTCCTCTGAGGTACCAGGTTCCGTTGCTGTTTGAAGCGATCCCGGTAAAGTTAAAGTTTACTTTTCCGTTTTCAATGCGCCACCAGCCATTACTGTTCGGAGCCACCCCGGTATAATCGAACTGTACTTTTCCGTTTTTGCAGTACCACCAGCCATTTTCATTATGCTCAACGGTATTGCAGTTAAAGTCCACTTTGCCGTTGACTATGCGCCACCAGCCGTTTCTGTTCGGGGCTATACCTGTATAATCGAACTGTACTTTGCCGTTTTTACAGTACCACCAGCCATATTCATTTTCTTCTACGGTATTACAGCCAAAATCGACTTTGCCGTTGACTATGCGCCACCAGCCGTTTTTGTTCGGGGCTATACCTGTATAATTGAACTGTACTTTGCCGTTTTTGCAGTACCACCAGCCATATTCATTTTCTTCTACGGTATTGCAGTTAAAATCGACTTTGCCGTTGACTATGCGCCACCAGCCGTTACTGTTATTGGCTATTCCGGTATACGTAACTGCCTGATATCCGTTTCTTACGCATATCCATTCTCCATCAATCAGTAAAACATCATTTACGGATGTGTCAATAGAATCATTCTTATAGCAGCATTTCTGGTTAGTGCGGATAGTATACCATCCATTAAGCGGTTGTCTGGAACCTGCGGGAAAATACGGAAGATCGCATCCTGAAAAAGCATTGTCCCCAACAGAAACGCCGGAACTGTTATACACCACTCTTTTTACTGAACAGCAGTCCTCAAACGCGCTGTTTCCTATGGATTCAAGCCCAGCCGGCAGGTCGATAACATTTGAAAGATATGATGCTACAGCCTGGCCTAAAGCATTCTGTCCCGCATTGTTCGGATGGACATAGTCATCTGATATATAATGTGACAGTTCACCTTTTAATACATTTTCAATACCGGAAATATATGAGCAGCCGTACCATTCGCACTCTTTGTATACATCCGCGATCAGATCCAATTTGGGCTGAACATCATAATCCAAAGTAGCACCGCACATTCCTACGGATACCACGGCATTCGGATATAGCTGCCTTGCCCGCTCACACATGTCCTGAAGGTTCTTTTCGGTCACCTCCAGATCGCATTTATTATCATTGTATCCTCCCATGATAACGACCTGTGTGACCTGTGCTGACGGAGCTCCGGTCTGACTGAGCATTGAGTAAAATGAGGTATCGCTGCCTCCATAATACATGGGACTTCCGGCGGAAACACCCATTCCGCCAGTTGCATTAGTATAATAATCATCAGTGCCCAATACTATGCACGCCATATCAACCCAGTTCGTAAAATAGTTGAGTGTTCTATGATATTGACCCAGTGCATAGCTGTCGCCTATAAATACATATACTTCATCTTTGTCCATACGTGAGACATTAGAAAGGTTTGTGCAGCCCATAAAAGCTTCATCACCGATCTCGGTAACAGAATCGGGAAGTATGATCCTTTCTAACGATGTATTGTTTTTAAATGCCTTTTCGCCGATCTCTGTTATCGTAAATGCAGTACCGGCTATGTTCAGTGTTCCGGCAATGGATACGACACTATCTGTTCCCCTGTATCCCGTAACTACCGCGTTTCCGTCCGTCAGATAATAAGAAAAGTCATCAATTGAAACAGGCCCGTCCTTTGGTGCTTCGAGCAATTCCTGTTTTTCTGTTTCTTCAACATTGGATGGAGCTTCTGCTGTCTCTTCTGTTGGCACCGTTTCATCTGTCAGCCCGGTCTCTTCTTCCCGGGCTGTGGTCTCCTCGTCTGACAACGGGATGACCTCTTCTTCATCCTGAATGGCTTCGGTTGTAGTTTCTTCTATTTCTTCCGAAGCAATTGTTACAGCATCCGTAGCAGTATCTGCATATGCAGGAATAATAAAGCTGCATGCTACAGCCAGGGCGATCAGAAATGATATTAATGTTTTGATCCTATATGTTCTTTTAAACATGCATCCATTGATCCGATCTGTTTTTATTAACTACAATAAAATATATCAAAAGTCTGAAAAAGTCAAATTCTCAAATCTTCCTTACCATCAGATCATATGTTGGAATGTCAGGCGATCAATGATCTTGTAAAACGTTACTTCACAATTTTTTACAAATATATATCAAATGGCTGGAATTGCCAAGCATCTCTCTTTTTTCACAGATATGCAGCTGATAATCCGCAAATGCCTCAAAATCTTCATCTGTCATGGAGAAATCTGCCCGCTTCTGCGCGATCTCAAGCACATTGTCAGCCGCAGCTGTTGTGATATGATCCACTTCTTTATCCTCGAACAGGGCTTCAAATTCACAGATGTCGAATCCCGTAAACAGCTGCTCCTTAAAATGTCTTACATTATATTCGCTGTCAAAATTCTCTTTGATCCCATAGATGGCAGGCCGCCAATCGTACAGATAATTGGTACAGATTATGGCGTGTGCTGACAGAAAAGCTGCCATTATCACTCCACCTGGTTTGGTAACACGGATAGCCTCATCGATTGCCTTAAACTGATCTGCTTTTTCATACAGATGATACATAGGTCCGAAGAGCAAAGTCAGATCAAACGAATGATCCGGGAAGCGGCTCAGATCAAGTGCATCTCCCTGAAATGCCTCTATGCCTGGCAGGCCGGCGGCATTATTCTTCAGTATATCGAGATTGCTATCCACAAGCTCGATCGCTGTAACATGAAATCCTTCCCGCGCGAGCGCAATGGAATAACGTCCGGTCCCTGCACCTATCTCCAGCACATGATCACCGTCTTTCAGATATTTGTGAATATAGTTCATGGTGATACGGTACTCTAATTGCCCCTGACGGGTTTTTAGCAACCGGTCATCCTCATTGATCTGCCCGTATAACTGCCCGATCATTTCTGTTCGCTCCATTACAGTTCTCCTCTAACCAGTTGTTACGAATCATATCGACTGTGATCTATCTACGCTTGTATAAAACAATTTCCGGATCGGAACCATTGCAGCCATACTCGCAAATAAGAATGAAATCTTCATTTGCAACAACGCCGTAACAACGATCTGAATCTGCCTGTTCAACCTGATTTCCCAGATAGATATCGTTATCTTTCAAAAACTGAACCGTAGATCCGTTGGCAAGAGGATATGTCAGATTTACATAAGAACCGGTTAGCAGATTAAGGTCAGATACAGCAAGTCCCTCGATGCCGAAAGCGTTTATTTCATCGATCAGCTGACGCTTCAGGAACGGGAAGTCTTTGTTTCTCTCTGCAACGCAGCTACCGCCGAACGGATGTCCTTGACACTGTTCACACCCTCCGCACGACGATAGCCTGTCACATTCTTTACAGTAATTTTCTCCGCAATACGTCATCATAAGTTTTACCCCATTATCAAACTTGGATCTGCCTATTTCTTTGACATCAACACTACCGTTTCGACTGTGTTTTGTTTGAGCAACCGAATTGTATCACCCTCAGAACCTTCATAAAACACCGGAAATCCTAAGCTTAGCTGCTTTAAGATGTGTCCGTCATCCTGTCGTTCAGGATATAATTCTATCTCTTCGATGAAGCCCCTCATAAACTGCTTCTTTTCGAGGTCTGTCATCCTAAAGTACATCTTATCAAAATTCAGGAGAACTTTGTATAACTGATTTGCGGTAATTTTCTCTCCGTATGCACCGCTGATCTTCACTTCGATATCAGCTATCATATCCTCCAGATCTGATATCCTGTCATACAGGATATCCATTCTGTCGTGCATATCCTGATACTTCCTGTCATAGTGCTTATCGTTTACATCAAGTCGGTCAAGCATATCTGACAGTTTCTTTTTCGCTCCCATGACCTGACGGAGCTGTTCCCTGACCTGTTCCCTCTCAGTTTCCAGTGATGAGACATCCACCTTTTCGTCGATCTTCCTCACCATGTACTCCTTGAAGTCCGGATCTGCTACCATGTCCAGAATGATCTCTTCTACCTGACCGTTAATCTCGTCCTGGCTGAGGACCATTCGGAAATTACAGAAATGTGTCTCGTCAATCTTCTTTCGGTGCAGGCACTTATAATAGAAATCATCCTTATACTCACCGGACTTCTTGTTCTTACGTCTTCGGAGTGTTCCCACAAGGCCGGTGCCGCAGAGTGGACATTTGATAAGCCCCGATAAGATATGCTCGTGATCAAGGCTGTGTGTCTTTTCCCACTTAATACCGGTATCGTTTCTTCTTAACCGGGTAGCCTCCCATGTTTCCTGATCAATGATGGCTTCGTGCATCCCGTCCACCAGCATATAATCATCATTTCGGATCCGCTTATACTCATCCCTGCTACCCTTGACCTTCTCCGTCACGCTCCTGCCGTATGCTATCTTTCCAACATACACCGGATTATCAAGGATCTTCATAATGAAGCTTCTTGCAAAATAGTTTAACTCATTCTTTTTGAGCTTCTTCTTTGTATATCCGTGCTGATTCAGATAATCACATATGCGTTCGGCTCCAAATCCTTCATTGATATACTTGCTGAATATGATCCTGACGATCTCTGCTTCTTCCGGATTGACGATCAAGGTGCTGTTCTTGGAATCCAGCGTATATCCAAAGGGTGCCTGTCCGCCGTTCCATTTGCCCTCTCGGGCTTTCTGCTTTCGTCCTTCCATCGTCTGAACCAGGATATTCTCTCTTTCTATTTCGGCAACAGCTGACAAAACTGTTATAGTCAGCTTGCCAGAATCCTTGGAAGAATCAATCCCATCCTCAACGCAGATCAGGTTTACTCCGAAATCCTGAATGTACTGAAGGGAATTGAGCACGTCCGCTGCATTCCTGCCGAATCTGGAAAGCTTGAATACCAGAATGAAATTCACTCCATCACGGTCTTCAGCCACATCATTCAGCATTTGAGAGAACTCTGGCCTGCCTGTAATATTCTTACCGGATTTACCTGCGTCACAATATTCTCTAACGACCTCTATGTCCTGAAAATCCGCAAATTTGTTAAGCCTTTCCCTTTGGGCTTCCAAACTATAGCCCTCTACCTGCATCGACGTGGAAACCCTGATGTAGGTATAACATTTTAACTTTTTCTTCTTCATGTCACCGCCTCCATATATTCTGTATCTTCCGTCAGCATTCTGAATGCCTTAAGCGCATCCATGATTGCCAGTTCCTTTTCCTTCGGGCATATAGGCACCCGATTCTTATTCTTCTCAGGTTTGTTGTATGCTATCCCGATATCAATACCGTATTTTCTTTTGATCTGAGCAATATAGAGTGAAGACACCTTCATCCCTGTATGTTCCAGCACATAAGCCCGGATCTCCGCATAA
>SVDE01000205.1 GCA_015057955.1 Lachnospiraceae bacterium
GTAAGCGGTACAACGTACTTATCTTTCATTGAGTGACAGTTTTTGAGACAATACTTCCGGACCTTTTTGACAGTTTTCAGAGTTACTTGAAAAACTACCAATTCAAGGAAAGGAAGGGCGTCTATGGATCAGCTCGTTACCTCTGTCAGGAACCAGGGCTGGGCCGCCATGATCCGGGATCAGAAACAGAGCGGCCTTACCATTAAGGAATGGTGTTCCCGGAACCATATCAGCGAGCACTGCTTCTATTACAGGCAGCAGAAACTGCGGGAAGCTGCCCTGGTTGGTTCAGAAAACAGATTTGCCGAACTGTTGCCGCCGCAACAGCCGGCCTCGCACCTTGACAATCACAACAGCACTGCCTGCATCGAATACGGGAATCTCCGGGTATCGATGTCAAACGATATCTCCGAGGAGCTCCTGATAAGGATCTTCCGGGTGATCCGGCATGCTTAACAACGCTTCCGGTTTCGACCATATCTACATCGCGACCGGTTACACCGATCTCAGACGCGGGATCGACGGGCTTAAGAGCATCGTAGAGAACTCTTTTCAGCTTGACCCTTTCCAGAACTGTCTGTTTCTCTTCTGCGGAAGACGCACCGACAGGATCAAAGCGCTGCTCTGGGAAGGTGACGGGTTCCTTCTTTTATATAAGAGACTCGAGACCGGGAAGTTCCAATGGCCCAGAAATGAATCAGAGCTAAAAGAACTCACTCTGCAGCAGTACCGGTGGCTCACGGAAGGCCTGCAGATCGAGCCTAAAAAGATGATCCCGAAGGTCTTTCCGGACGCCATGAATGCGGTATAGATCCGGCGAAAAAGGCCCTCCATCCACAACTTTTCAAAACGGGCCATACTTATCCACAAAGTGCCAAAAAGCCCTGTTTTTCGGCATTTTCGTGTGATATGATGCCCTCATGGAAAGCAAAAATACCTTCACGAAAGAACAACTTCACGCCTTCTCGAAACCGCTCCTTGAGGAGATGGTCTTCCGGCTCCTTGCCGAGCAGGAGAGCCTGAACGCAAAGATCAGTGAGCTTACAAAGACCCTGAACAGCCTCACGGAAGAGATCCGTGTCCTGCGGAGCGAACGGTTCGGACGGCATACGGAAAAATCGACGGAGACGGAACATCAGATGACGTTCATCTTCAACGAGTCCGAAGTGATCATCGCCGAGGAAGGGATGAAAGAAGAACCTTCCATCGAGGAGACTATTCCCGAAATAAAGACCCCGGAGAGAAAGTCTCATAAAAAGGGCAGCCGGAAGCCAATGCTGAAAGATGTCCCCGTCAAAGAAGTTCCTTATGAGCTTCCCGAGGGAGAGATGGTCTGCAGCTGCTGCGGCGGAAGGCTCCACCGGATCGGGGAGGATGTGAGCCAGCGGCTCGAGTTCCATCCGGCGACCTTCGAGATCATCGAGGAACATGTCTCCACCTACAGCTGCCGGGAATGCCAGAAGATCGTCCGCGCGCCGCATCCAAAGCCGTTGTTTGAAGGAAGTATTGCAACGCCGTCCCTCCTTGCGGGGATCATGAACGCGAAATTCGTCAATGCGGTCCCGTATGACCGGACATCGAGGGCGTTCGCAGATCATGACGTTTTCATCCATAAGCAGACGATGGCCCGTTGGATGATCATGGCATCGGAGCGGTATTTCTCTCTGATGTATGAGCGGATGAAGGAGGAACTTCTCGCGGCCGATATCATCCACGCGGATGAGACCGGTGTACTGGTCAGCAAAGACGGCCGGAAAGCCGGATCCCGGAGCTACATGTGGGTGTACACGAAGGAACGTGAGGAGCGGCCGGTCATTCTTTATGAATACCAGAAGACCCGGGCAGCAAAACACGCAAAAGAATTCCTTTCGGATTATCAGGGATACCTGTGCTGCGACGGGTATGAAGGGTATCATTCCCTTGGTCCGGGCATTACCGTATGCGGATGCTGGGCCCATGCGCGCCGGCATTACAGCAACGCCGTCAAGGCGCTCCGGGATCTGCCGTCAAGGAGACCTGAACTGACCGTGGCCGAGGAGGCACTGCGGCGGATCGGAAAGATGTTCCACATGGACAAGCAGTGGAAGGATCTGCCCAGGGAGGAGCGGCAGGAAAAACGGATCACGGAACTGAAAGAAGAGGTTGACTCATACTTTTCGTTCGTAGAATCAAAGATCCGAAACATCCCGCCAAAATCCGAGACCGGGAAGGGCCTGAAGTATTCGATCAACCAGAAGAAGTATCTCCTGGGCTTTTTAGGTGACCCCGACATTCCGCTGGACAATTCCGAAGCCGAGAGGAAGATCAGGAACTTCGTGATATCGAGGAAGAACTTCATCCAGATCGATACGGTGGCCGGTGCGGAAGCAAGTGCTGTTCTGTTTTCAATGAGCGAAACGGCGAGAGCCAACGGGCTGAAGCCGTATGAGTATTTCCAGTATCTGCTGACCGAGATCCCGAAGCATCAGGATGAAAGTCACAAGGAGATGTCCTGGATCGAAGATCTGCTGCCGTGGTCAGAAAGACTGCCGGCAGGGATCCGTAAAAATCAAAAATAGTCAGTTTCGCTGCCGCCTCTGGCGGCAGTAATTGTTTCAGGGTACGTGAGTTGTACCGTTTACACTTATACTATTACTGCAGCCTTTAGTTGTTCAGTTGGTATTGTTATAATTATCCATTGTTGTTTTAACCAGTCACATAAGAAAAAACATTGCATTCTGGGGGTGATTGGTTTCTTTATACTTATACTTGGCTCAATGTTGAGATTTGAGTCTTTTTATATAGCAGCCAGTTTTGGCATGGTTCTATTATTTAATTCTATATGGAAGACCAGGAATGAACTTAAAGATATTAAACGAAAAGCAGTATTTTGTGGATTCGCTGCCTTTATTGTGTTACTTTTTGAATTTGTTGGTAATTCTATGTGGAATGCTTCATTAGAAGGAAAAGAATACCGCGAATATGATAAGCTAAGACGGTCCGTGATGTTAGCGTCGGGTTAATCCAGCCATTTTGCGCCGGGTTAATTCAACCAATCTGAGCCAATTTAAAAAAGCCATTACTTTATGTTTCTTCATCCCCTACAATGATGTATGGCTAATGCATCACGAAAGGAGGATCATGTACGAAGATTCATTAAGCAATGACTTACAAGAAATCATAACACAGGCGATTGAAGATATAAAGAAAGAACAAGGTGATTCGTTCGATCTTGAACATCTGAATCTCGCTGAGTTGGGACGTCGGACCGGCCTGTCCCGCGGAAAACTTCGCACTATTCAGGAAAACGGTTTTGTTGTCAAGCCTCATGGACGGACAGGAACGCATTCTGTCACAACTGTACTGAGCGGTTATACCGGAGTGGTCGATGAATTTCTCCGAAAAGGGGTCAGTAATTCAGAGGTCATTTTTCCGAAGCTGCGTGACAACGGCTACAAAGGAAGCAAAAGCACTTTAAAAACCTATATTGCCCAGCATAAGGATCTTATGCCGGCGAAACGCCAGCTGATTGCGCCACAGGGGAATCGTGGTCGCAGGTACACGACGGATCCCGGAGAGTCCTACCAGATGGACTGGGGATTCGTCCACGTCGATACTGCGGAGGCGATGGCTTCAGAGTTGCCTGCTTTGCGATGATCTGTCATCACTGTGGGAAACGGTATGTAGAATTCTTCCCAAATGCAAAACAGGAGAATCTCTTTATCGGTATGATCCACGCCTTCACTTACCTGGGCGTTCCGGGAAGCGTCCTTACCGATAACATGAAGAGTGTCGTTATCGGACGCGATCCGGAAGGGCATCCCATCTGGCAGAAG
>SVDE01000206.1 GCA_015057955.1 Lachnospiraceae bacterium
TGGGGCGGATCAATAGAAGAATTCAGGAGTATTTTGACTCAGGATGACGGAAGCGGTCAACAGCTGAGCTTCGGAACTTGGATGTGAGACTTCATTGACACTTCATTGAGACCTCAGTGGTACACGAATGGTACTGACTTGCAACTTGCAATAGGTTACAATGTACATGCTGGGAGATAGCAGCAAAATTCAGACAATTTAATATAAGGCAACCTTATTAACATCGAAGAGTCGTATCCGTAACGGGTGCGGCTCTTTTATTATGCCTTGATTTGCGCATCTGCCAGACACCACAGAAAGGAGCATGGCAGATGCGTGTACAGAACTTGATCCTGCACGAGTGCAGGTCACCGTAAACCGACGTGTTTTCGCAAAAGTTATTTCTAACCGAAAACATGGAGGTTTACCAATGATCAATAAAGAAGAAATCGTAATAAGAGAAAACAAACTCTCTCTGTATATCAACGACATGATGGAGTATCAGGCTGTTGACCTGGTAATGGAATACGGAGAAAAGCTTGAAGGCTGCAGGTATGCAGTTGCCTCAGCATACAGCGAAGAAGAAGTAAGGAACAGATATGGGGAGAAACTTGAAAGATTTGCCCCATTCATTTATCTGACATCAGAAGAGTATAAGGCGATTTATGAATATAAACTGAATGAAAATAAGTATGCTGCCAGGTACTCAAGAAAACATGATGCCTTCGGATATGACGATGAGCTTACGGCAGTATTCCATGAAACAGATCCTAACGATGTAGAGACAAGGCTTGATCCTCAAGAGATCCTTATGAGAGAAGAAGAGACTGCGGAAATGGACAGCCTTCTTGAGAAACTGGCAGAAGCATTAAGCAAGCTTACTAGCACCCAGAGAAGGAGAATTCAAAAATACTATACCGAAGGAAAGACAATGCAGGAGATTGCTGATGAAGAAGGAGTAAATAAAGCTTCAATCCATGAAAATATATTATCGGCAGAGAAAAAACTAAAAAAATCTTTCAAAAATACCCATACTTTTTGACAAGTAGGTATGAATTAGTGAGAGGACTTTTTCAGAGTCCATGAAGCAATTAGAAATAGTATTTGGGGCCGGCAAGAGTCCTCCCACCATTACACATATCAAAACAGAATACACTGTCATCAGGTACGTTCTCTGAGAGGTCGGCGAGAGCCGTGAGCATGTACGAGGGACACGCCGGGATCCCGGGAGCCGGGGGAGCGATTCAATAGGCCTATCGAAAGGCAGGTGGCGCCTGCAACTGTGCGATGAAACTCTTGGAGGATAATGATACTTCTGTAGTCGGCGTCACAGCCGCACGCAGCCCGCAAGAACTGGGGGAGGCCTGGTAAGCCTATGAGGAAGCATTAGCCCGCTTCCGCCTGAATGTATTCCCATAGCCGGGGGTGTCGTGGACAAATGCGGATCAAGGAAGAGATAAACGTGTCAGGGATGATATTTCATCCCGGCACGTCCTGATAAATACATGGTTTGCATTTAATGATGGATGTTTAAGGAACGGAGGAAAAGAAATGGAATGGTCACATAATCGTCAGTATGAGTCACTTGCTGAAGGAGTCATAGTACAGGCATGTAATGACTTCGCTGAAGCTGTTAAACGCCTTAAAAGGAATCCGGATGATTATAAAGCTTTCCTGGAAAAGAGAGAATGCGAGAGGTTCTTCAGATCCGGATACTTTGGGAAGCTTACATCTTTGGATCCAAAGCTGCTGATGTCAAAACTTGCGGAGGTATAGATATGAACGCTGAAAGAAGATATGACGGAATGAATATATTCGATGACCAGATCGCAGAACTTGCGGATCTGCTGATCGGGGTTGAGGGCATCAAAAGCACATATAAGGCCAGGCGTGATAAAGCCTGGGTCAGGAAGATCGGAAATGAAGATCTGAGAGACGCGCTTCTTCGTATGCCGGATATCCAGATATATATAATAGTAACTTTGATATTTGAAGACAAAAGCATTCTTGATATCAGAAATGAAAAGAATATGTCTCCTTCCGGTATCCGGCGGGAGATCCGCAGCATGCATGATACTTTGATCAGAAAGATGTAGTGAGGCCATGAGATGAAGAGATGGCCATTCCTGAACATAGAAAGAGGAGATGTTTACCTGGTGGATCTGGGGGAGGAGAGGAACGCTTTCGGCTCCGAGATATTCGGAGTAAGACATGCTGTGGTTATACAGTGTGATCCGAGGCCTCCCAGCAATTCCACTTTTACAATAGCGATCATCACCAACGGTGTTGGTAATTCTCCAATGGAATACCGCGTCATCATCCCCAACCGACGCGGCTTGCCTGACGGTTCGGTGGTCCTCACATGTGAGCTGAGGACCATCGACAAGGCAAGGATCATTAAATACTGCTGCCATTTAGACAGCCGGACCATGAAAAGAATATCAAGAGCCTGCCGCAGGGCAGAAGAGACAGACAGAAAAAGACATAAACGAAAAAGAAGCAGAAAGCATCACAATACAAGCTGAACTGTGAGAAAGGAGGTGTGCGGAGCATGGCAGTCTCAAAAATGTACAATCTTAACGATGAAAAGGCGATCGAACTGTTGAAGTACCTGGTAGAAAGCGGTACCATAGATGTAGGCAGTGCTGAAGAAGAAATGAAAAAATCTAAATTAGCAAGTGCATTAGCCATGCATCCATATAAAATATCTCTGGGAACTGACGGAAGATGGTTCACATATCTGTATGATGAGACAAAACCAAGGCACCGCAGAAAGTTGGTCAAGCCGACTCTGGAATTGCTCCATGAAGCCTTATACGATCACTATATGGGAGAAGAAAAGAAAGCTTCCGTTGATTATGTCACATTGGAAGATATCTATCCCGAATGGCTGGAGTATAAATCTCTGCACACCTCAGCTCACTCCACGATAACCAGGATCAATAATGACTGGAACAGATTCTATAAGGGTACTGAGATCGCGCTCATACCTTTAAGGCAGCTCACAAAGCTAAAGCTGGATTCATGGGCACACCGCATGATAAAGGAACACAAGATGGACAAGACTCTGTACTACAATTTCTCCGGCATCATGAGGCAGTGTCTTGATTTCGCAGTAGACAAACAGATTGTGGACGAGAATCTTTTCAGAAAGGTGAGGATCGACGGAAGGAGAGTATTCACCAAGAAGAGGAAGAAACCCAGTGAGACTCAGGTTTATTCCCGTGAGGAACTTGCAGGGCTGAGAGAACTCGCCCTGGCTGATTACAACAGCAGGATCAAGACCTACCAGCTTGCGCCTCTTGCGGTACTGTTCCAGTTCGAGACCGGAGTAAGGATCGGAGAAGTATGCGTCTTAAGATATGAGGACATTGAAGGTCCGTATCTACACGTAAGACGCATGCTGAGGCGCGACATCAGGGAAGTCGTGGAACATACCAAGGGAGGACGTGAAGAAAGGAGCGTCATCCTCACATCCGAAGCAAAGGAAATAATCAAGAAGTGTAAGAAGAGGCAAAAAGAGCTTGGTGTGGAATCCGACGGATATATTTTTTCTGTTGATGGACAATATTGCTCATACTTCGCGATCTCCGATCTTTACAGGAAATACTGTGATAAGCTGGAAATCCCCCTCAAAAGTTCCCACAAGTCCAGAAAAACTTTTATTTCCATTCTTCTGGATGCAAACATGAACGCAAATACCGTTAGAGAGATGGTAGGACATGCTGATGAAAGGACGACCCTTCAGAGCTATCATTACGACAGAAAAACTGAGGACGAGAGGATTAAAATGATGGAAGCGGCCTTAAGCGCAGCAAGAGAATGAGGAAACTA
>SVDE01000064.1:0-13373 GCA_015057955.1 Lachnospiraceae bacterium
TTACAGAAAAAAAAAAAGATCCCCATATCATTTCTGATATAGAGATCCTTACTTGTCACCTTAACTTAATGACATTGGCCCGATGGGCGGCTTTTTTCATTCACTGTCAGGTTCGCCTTCCGGTTCCTGCGATTCATCTTCGGAAGATGACTCCTCTTCAGTAGTCTCTTCCTCCTCTGTGGTCTCTGTAGTATCTTCCGTAGTGGTGGTCTCCTCGGTCGTAGTGGTAGGCGTGGTCGTGGTTGTCGTCGTGTTCTCGTTATGCTCGGTACACGTCTGCGTCAGCACATAAGGCGAATCAGGAGTTGAACCATCATGAGTATAATTGCTCAGGTTCAGATAATCGAGCAGATCGATCCTCATACGTATGACCTTGTCCTCGGTCTCCGGGCAGTACTTGTTCGCTATCTTTCCGGTCTTCTTGCAGACCTTTACTGTTTTATGCACGAAGCAGTTATATGACGGAACAGTTCCTGCCTTGAAATATTCTGTCTTCAATGTGCTGCCGGCCTGATCGCTCGAGCAGTCGCCGTTTGAGAGCATTCCTGATTTGCTGCAGATCGTGGCGGTAATTATATTTCCCTTAAGAGTGAATTCTCCGCCGCTCTTGCCGAGAGCAGATACGAGAGGATCCATGATGGCAGAATAAAATGCCTTCTGCACCTCATTGTTCTGATCGACCGTCATGTTCTCATCATATCCTACCCAAATGGCTGAGCAGAGCCCGTTAGGGACATATCCTACAAACCACAGATCCCTGTAATCATTGGTAGTACCTGTCTTGCCTGCAAGCGGAGCTGAATCTATCGCGCAGGCCATGCCTGTTCCCGATGTCACAACATCCTGCATTGCGTTTGTCAGGAGTGATGCAGTCTCAACGGAAATGACCCTGTGGATGTCCTGTGTCATTGAAGTGTCCAGTATGACATTTCCGTTCTTATCCACGACTTTTGAATAATAAAGGGGCTCGAGATACATTCCGTCATTTGCCACGGCGCTGAAAGCCGCGCAGTTCTCGAGGTTCGTAACACCGTTCGTAATGCCTCCGAGCGCGGTCGACATCACACCGTCTGCTTCATCAATGCTCTTATATCCGAAGCTGCGCAGGAAGGAAACGCAGTTGCTCGCTCCGATATAGAGAAGAGTCTTACATGCCACAACATTCATCGAATCCCTTATTCCTTCCCTGATGGAACTCAGCCCTCTGTATGAGTCTCCCCACCAGTTGCTTATGTTTTTGCCGGAGTCGAGATATGCGAACGGTTCATCATCAAATGTTGTGGCCAGCGTACAGCTTCCCATCTCAAGGGCGGGAGCAAATGCTGCAGTTATCTTAAAGACTGAACCCGGCTGCCTGCGTGTAACTGTCGCGCGGTTCAGTGAAAGGCTGGTCTCTTTTTCACCCCTGCCTCCGCAAAGCGCCAGCACTCTGCCTGTTGTATAGTCCATAAGGGTAAATGAAGCCTGCGGCTGAAGAGTGTAATAAATGTTCTCACTTACAATGGTATCCCCGTCATGCAGAAGATACGCTTTATACTCCTCAATACATGCGTCCGCTTCTTCCTTTGATGCGAAATCAAGAGTCCAGTCCTCACCGTAATAGATCTTCTTATCTCTGGTCATATGGGCCTGGTTATAGTAATCGATCTTTCCGTCTGCACGGTTGATCGTGATGTTCCAGCTGACTGAGTAGGAGGTATCTATGCCTTCGTAATTGTTCTCGTTGTTGATCTCCCGGTCAATGATCTCCTGCGCAGTCATGTTCTGATAGGAGTAGATCGTAAGACCGCCTGAGTATATCGCGTTATATGCCTGCGGATATGAATATCCGCATTCATTTGTAAGATCTTCGACCAGCTGTTCAATAAGGGCATCAACATAATATGAATAGATGCTTGATCCCGCAGTCTGATTTGCGATCGCGATAATGTGCGAATACACGTCTTCATTGACCGCGGCGTCATATTCCTCCTGGGTTATGTGCCCGTTCTTCAGCATGTTCCTGAGGCATTTGGATGCTCTCTTCCAGTTCTCATCCGGATACCTCGAAGGATTATACGCGCTGGGATTCTGGGTGATGGAAGCGATGACTGCGCATTCGGCGGCAGTAAGACCTGACAGTTCCTTGCCGAAATAATACTGTGCCGCTTCCTTGACTCCGTAGTTTCCGCTTCCCAGATAAATGGAATTCATGTAGTTCAGGATGATCTCGTCCTTGCTCATCTCTTTTTCGAGTTCGGTAGCCAGGAACCATTCTTGTATCTTTCTCTTAAGTCTTGACCCGAAGCTGCGCTCTTTACCTCCGGTCTCAAAGACATTGTTCTTTATGACCTGCTGTGTTATGGTACTTGCGCCTTCCTCACTGTCAGATGTAAGGTTCATATATGCAGCCCTCAGTATACCTTTCAGGTCGATACCGTTATGTTCGTAAAACCTCTCATCTTCGAGGTCTATGTAAGCCCACTTCAGCAGTTCCGGAACTTCATCCGACGTTGCCTCTGTCTTTCTTGCTCCTCTTGAAGATAGCTGTATTATCTCATTTCCTGCGTCATCAAGTATCACTGTCGGATCTGACGTGGGCAGGATATTTGCAGAAGTAAGCTCAGGTGCTGAATTTCTCGCGCCGAGAACAGCGCCTGCGATCAGGGCTCCAACCATTAGAACGATCGCGAGCAGAATGAGGAAAAAGTATTTCACTGCCTTAAGGGCAGCTTTTTTCTTTCTGTTATCTGTTTTTTTCTTTGTTTTAGCCATTTTTCTTATATTTTCCGGGATAGATCATTACCCTGTTCAACGGATTTATTATACCCCACGCGGCATATGGTGTCAAAAACCGCCATTGTGCATGATGATTTCTGATGGTATCATTTCTTTATGATAATTTTGTTAAAGGATAGCAGAAAATGTGCGCGCTTGTAGCCATAGGCTCCGCAAACGGAGAGATAACTGAGAAAAAGTCCAGGTTCCTGGCTGTGATAAAAGAGATCCACAGCGAATCTGAGGCTGCCACGTTCATAGAAGGCATCAGAAAGAAATACTGGGATGCCAGGCATAACTGCTATGCCTTTGTGCTTGGGCCCAATAACGAGACCCAGCGTTTCAGCGATGACAAGGAACCTCAGGGAACGGCAGGCAAGCCCATACTGGATGTACTCCTTGGCAATGACATACATAATGCTTTGATCGTGGTAACGAGATATTTCGGCGGGGTACTGCTTGGAACCGGCGGGCTTGTCAGGGCTTATACTGATTCATCCCTTGCTGCTGTCAACGCTCTGCGCAGCAAAGAGGGGGACGGCAGGCTTCTTCCCGTCCTGAACGGACATGCGGTAACATTCCGCTGCAGCTACAGCGATATCAGCAAGTTTGAGAGCCTCCAGGCAAAGCATGAAATGCTCACCATATCAAAGGAATATCTGGATACCGCCGTCTACAATATGGTCATTGAAGATTCAAGGCTTGAAGGATTCTTAGGTGATGCGCGCAATGCCACCCGCGGCTCATTTGCCCTGGACAGCGATGTACCCGTATCTTACTGTCCGGACGGTTCATCCGCGATGATATATGACTGGTGACCTTCCGCTCAAACAAAAAAACCTGTGAAAATTCACAGGCTTCTTTTTTTGTTTTATCTCATGTCAGCTTGTAATGCCGTTGATTATCTGCTGGGCGACTTCAATGTCCCAGTAATCCGGATATTTTTCGACCAGTTCTTCAAGATAAGGAAGCGCATTGTCGGTATCCTCAAGATAGTCATATGATCTTCCGAGATAATACAGCAGATTGTCAGTCACATAACCTTTATCATACAGCTCCTGCATCTGGTTCTTTGCCTCCTCGTATGACTCACCGGCATAAAGTTCGATGGCGGCATAGAGCTGGTCTGAATACTTTTTGTCCAGTACGTCCTGTTTGAGCTGACTGAAAAACTCTTTCTGTTCAGGCTCGAGGATGTCCTCATTTACACCTTCAAGAGCTTCGATCGCTCCGTCATAGTCTTCCTTGGAATATGCGATCTGAGCTGAAATCAGCTTTGAGAAACTGGCATCTTCCTTATTTACGACTTCCTCGGTCTCGCCTTCCGCAGGCGTCTCCGGGATCTCTTTCTCGAGCTGTTCTATCTTCGCGTTAAGATCCGAGATCTGGGCCTGGTATTCATTCCTGACAGTCTTGGTCTTGGCAGGAGTTACGATAAAGAATATCAGCGCAGCTCCGATTATCACTCCGATAATGATCTGGAGTACAGTCATGGTGGCAGGATTATACTCACGGTAAGAGGACTTAGGGATGATGACGTCATCTCCGCTAAGAGGTGAATGATCCTCGGCTTCCGCCTTCTCCTGCAGACGCTTATTACGGAGCTCGGTAGGTGAAAGTTCCGACTCGGCTTCCTTGATCTGCTCTTCCACAGCATTTGTATAAGCTATGGTCGTAGTATTGCCCTGATCGATCATCCTTGCCTTGAACAGGACATTCCTCGCCTCCGCATATTTTTTCTTTTTCATGAGGAGCAGTGCAAGAAGCTGGTATCCCTTGACCATGTGGGTATTCTCGTTGACAAGCTTCTTTAACTGTATCTCCGCAAGGTCATAATTTTCCTGCTGTACATAGCTGAGAGCCTTGTTGTACTTGCGTACGGCATAGTTGATCACATGCAGATACTGACGGGAATTCTGGAGTTTGTCCAGGAAATGATCCGCCATGTTGTTCTCACTCTGCTGGCTTTTGCTTATTACCCACTGGGCAAGTCCCATCGCATATTCGCCGATCTCGACATAGATCAGGCCGAGAAGGTTTCTCGCATTGATATTTGCCTTATACATCTTGAGGCTGACCTTAAGGCACTCGATGGCTCCGGTCATGTTGTGGTCCCTTGCCATTTCGAGTCCGCGGTTATACAGCTCATTTGATTTTTTTACGATGCGTTTGTATGTTGAAACGTCAGCTCCGCATTCAACGCAGTAGTCATTTTCATATAGAAAACTGCCGCATTTATAACATTTCATCGGCTGGCCCTCTATTTATCCTTCTTTTTTCCATACATTACTTCCAGCATCAGATCTGTCAGATCCTCAACCGCATTTTCCGCCTTGGCTACTTTTTCCACATCATCTATCTCAAGGCTCGGATGGAAATTTTTAATCTCTTCATCAAAATTGATCATTATTATTCTCCTGTACGCTCAAGCTTTTCCAGCTGAGAGAGCACCTGCTCCATCATCTTGGTGTACTTTTCTTTCTTTTCCTTTTCTTCCGCTATCTTTGCCTCAGGAGCCTTGCTTATGAATCTCTCGTTTCCGAGCATTCCGTTAACCCTTGCGAGTTCGGCTTCAAGTTTCTTCTTTTCTCCCTGAAGTCTTTCGATCTCTTTGGAAATATCAACAAGTTCCTCGAGAGGAATGTATATTGTAACATCTGCCAATGAAACTGACAAGGCATCTTCCCGCAGGCCGCTCCTGCTGTCCTGGATGGTCACATCAGTCGCTTTTGCGAGAGTTGCAAAGAACAGCTTTCCTTTTTCAAATATCGATCTTATGTGCTCTGAACCGGAGACCACATAAACTGCTGCCTTCTTGGCCAGCGGTACTCCCAGATTTGTACGTCCGTTCCTTATGCCTCTCACTGCTTCCTTGATGAGCTCTATCTCTTCCTCTGAATCAGCCTGGTCCCATTCGGGCTTGTACTCAGGCCATGCGGAGATCATGATCGACTCTTCCGGATATTCTCCGCTCATCAGAGGCTGCATGGTAGTATATATCTCTTCAGTTACGAAAGGCATGTACGGGTGCAGGAGTTTTAGTGCTGTCACAAGTACGGTCTGGAGTGTCCAGAGGGCTGCATTCTTATCTGCTGCCTCCTGAGAATAAAGACGCGGCTTGACCATCTCAATGTACCAGTCACAGAACTCTTCCCAGATAAACTCATAGAGCTTGTCTGCAGCAAGGCCGATCTCATATTTGTCCATATTGGATGTGACAGCCTGGACGAGCTTGTTCGCCTTGGAAAGGATCCACTTGTCCGCATCAGTAAGTTCGGAAATATCTACCTTCCCGACACCCTCTTCGGGCATGTTCATCATGATGAACCTTGACGCGTTCCATATCTTATTGGCAAAGTTCCTGCTCGCTTCCACTCTCTCATAATAGAAACGCATGTCATTTCCGGGAGTATTTCCGGTAGCGAGAGTAAACCTGAGCGCGTCAGCACCGTACTTGGCAATTACCTCAAGCGGATCGATGCCGTTTCCTAATGATTTGCTCATCTTCCTTCCGAGCTCATCCCTGACAAGGCCGGTGAACAGAACTGCCTTAAACGGCTTTTCTCCCATCTGCTCATATCCTGAGAAGATCATCCTTATGACCCAGAAGAATATGATGTCGTAACCGGTTATCAGAAGATCTGTCGGATAGAAGTATCTGACATCCTCACAGTCTTTCGGCCATCCGAGTGTGCTGAACGGCCAGAGTGCTGACGAGAACCATGTATCAAGGCAGTCTTCATCCTGCGTGAAATGTGTGCATCCGCAGTCAGGGCATACTTCGGGCATCTTTTTAGCTACGATCATCTTTCCGCATTTATCGCAGTAATATGCAGGGATCCTGTGTCCCCACCAGAGCTGCCTAGAGATGCACCAGTCACGGATGTTGTCGGTCCAGTTATGATAGAGCTTTTCCATCCTCTTGGGTATCAGCTGGATCTCGCCCTCATCAACGGCCTTAATGGCCGGCTTGATCAGTTCGCTCATTGCCACGAACCACTGCTGCTTGATCATGGGCTCGATAATGGTTGAGCATCTGTCATGGTATCCTACGGAATGCTCATGATCCACAACCTTGACAAGAAGGCCGAGTGCTTCAAGATCCTCTACGATCTTCTTCCTTGCTTCCATTGTGGACATGCCTGCATATGCACCGCCGAGCTCATTGATGTAACCGTCATCAGTGAACACACAGATCTCTTCAAGGCCGTGCTTCTTTCCGAGCTCGAAGTCGTTGGGATCGTGGGCGGGCGTTACTTTCATCGCGCCTGTTCCGACCTCAAGGTCGATATATTCGTCGGCTATGATCGGCAGCTCCCTGTTCATCAGAGGAAGTATGCATGTCTTGCCGATGAGATGCTGGTATCTCGGATCGTCCGGATGGACTACAACCGCTGTATCACCAAGCATGGTCTCAGGCCTAGTTGTCGCTATCTCGATCATCTCATCAGAATCTTTGATGGGATAATTTATATGCCAGAACTTGCCGGCAGTATCCTTGTGCTCTACTTCGGCGTCTGAAACTGAAGTCTGGCAGAACGGGCACCAGTTGATTATCTTGGTTCCCTTGTAAATGAGACCTTTCTCATATAGTTTGACGAATACTTCGAGCACTGCGTCCGAGCATCCCTCGTCCATTGTGAAGCGCTCTCTGTCCCAGTCGGCTGAAGAGCCGAGTGTTTTAAGCTGATTCACGATGCGTCCGCCGTATTCTTCCTTCCAGGCCCATGCCCTTTCAAGGAATTTCTCACGTCCGAGGTCAGCTTTGTCTATGCCTTCTTTTTTCAGGGCTTCGATGATCTTAACTTCGGTTGCTATGGACGCATGGTCACATCCCGGCTGCCAGAGAGCCTCATAGCCCTGCATCCTCTTCTGCCTGATGACTATGTCCTGAAGGGTATTGTTAAGAGCGTGTCCCATGTGGAGCTGTCCCGTGATATTGGGAGGCGGCATGACAATGGTAAACGGTTTCTTGTCGGGATTCGGTTCAGCGTGGAAATATTTCTTTTCCAGCCAGTTGTCGTAGATCTTCTGTTCAATCTCCTTCGGATCGTATGTCTTGGCTAATTCTTTCATTACAATATTGTCTCCTTATAAGTCCGGCTTTTTAAAGAAGCCTAACTTAACATAGTATAATACTCATTCTTCCATTTGGCTATCTGTTTTTCAGGTCCGTCATCCTCGTCCAGAGCGCTTGCAAAAGCCTGATATTCACCGCTGTTTTCAATCTGTGCACGGGCCTTTTCGATATGCTCCTTTATCGCGGCGAGCGCTTCGTCCGAAACCTTGTATTTGATGATGTTTCTCAGCAGTTCTTCCTCGTCGCCATTGATGATGCTCATGTATACACTCGCTTTGGCGTATACCGGATCCTGATACAGATCATAGGCCATGCTGAAATATGTATTCGCGTTCCGGCACTTGAACATCTTCGCATATACGACGCCGGTTGAAAAAGCTATGCGCGCATAGAACATGTCATTGGACGTGTTGTCCGGATCTCTTGTGCTCAGTATGTCCAGGTAAATGTGGAGTGCGGTTCCGTACCGTTTCTGCTTCATCATCGCTCTTGCTTCGATCAGCATCCTCTCATTTCTGGACAGGTTATTAATGTTCATCAGCAGATCAGAGACAGCAGCCAGGTCGTCGGCAGAATAGTAACTGCTCGCCTTAAGGACATACATGATCATGTCCCTGACAGAAGCATCATTCCTGTCAAGCATCCTGAGCCCCTGTGCCACCTGCTCCTCTCCCAGTTCTTTCTCAATGTAATCAAAAAGGCTGTCGCAGAAGAACTCCCTGTATACCAGGTTCATGTGGTTATACAGAAAATAGCTGATCTCTTCAAGGCTGTAAACATTTATGTCCACAGCCGCGATCCTGTAAGGTTTATCCGATTGTCTGGTGCACACCTGAAGCATTAGATATATCCCTCCAGATCAAGCCGCCTGCTCACTTCTTTTCCGCTTCCCTCGAAGAAGCCTCCAAAGCCTTTATCCCGTATTATGAGATCGCACTGGGAATCATTTACATAACGGACTTCGACTTCCACCCTGGTGGCCTTGTCTTTTCTCGCGGGGAATGATGAGATGTCCATGACAACCTCTGTCCTTTCCCTGCTTATGAGTGAAGTTATGATGAATGTTACTTTAGGATCCTTTGTCACGATAAAATCGGTCACACTGCCGGCATCATACCAGTCACATGTAGCCCTGGACAGCTCTATCTCCGCAGGAGAGCCGTTATCAAGCGCCTTTACGGATATTGAAGCTTTTGTCCTGCCTTTGCAGACGATCGGGTATTCCCGTCCGCCTTTAAACGCTCTTATGTAACCTGCAAGGCAGGCTCCTTTAACATACAGGTTGTTGCCTTTGAACACCCTGAAACTGCGGGAGATGTTCTGAAGCGTATCCTCAAACCACAGTTCGGAGAAACCGGTTCCTGTAAAGAATACGCTGCAGTTCTGTCCGTCGAACTTGATCTCTTCATATATCTGGGACAGCCGTTTGTCCAGCTGCCTTCTCAGCATCGCGCTCGCCAGATCTTTTATGAAGAACTCCATGGAAAAAGTGCGCTCGTTTATGTAAATGAGCGGTCTCTTCACTCCACCGGTAAATGACATCTGTTTTGTGAAGAATCCGTCGGTGTCAAAGTCAAACAGGAGTGCGCCGTCCTTCCAAAGGCTCTCATCCTCATTCAGCACGAAATAGGCAAAGCTTTCGGCGTAGCTTAATATCCTGACTTTTGACGGATCAACGCTCAGGAGGTCAAACACTCCTTCCATCCGCTCCTTGATCTCCATGTTCACCTTGCGCATTGTGATGGTGACATTTTCGACCGTCATGAGCCCTGAATGTACCTGTATCAGTTCAAGGAGCTTGCCCATGTATACGGCAAGCAGCATGTCATAGGTATAGCGTTTTCCGTCGACCACGCATTCAGCCCCTACAAAGATGTTGTTATACAGATCTTTATAAAGAGTCACGCCTGTCTGCTCGGCATACAGCATTGCCTCTTCGCCTATGAGCCAAGTATCGCGCTCTTTGTTGTAGCACAGTGCTGCAGGTATCAGATAGCGCATGACTGTGCCTCCCGTCATCACTGATTCCGGGCGGCCATGGTGCAGGTTGTAATAACATGCCTGGCAGTATTCATTTGTTAGGTCGATGCCTATGATCAGCGGCTGTTTATCCATTCCTGTGCCATCCTAAAAGAGCTTGTCCATGAGCATGGATTCCTTCTGGTATTCCTTGATCTGTTCCTTAAGCTGGGCTTCATCTGTTCCGTGAAGCTTTCTTATCATTGCGTCTAACTGTGAAAACCTGGAGCCGTCATCTATCGTATGCAGGTCATTGTATGTAATGACACAGCTTTTGCCTTTATCCATGGAATATTCCACGCTCTCTGCAAAGAACAGCGTAAAATACCTGGTATATATTCCGGGGACGATCTCCTTCATCGCTTCCTGTCCCCTGACAGAGCCGCTCCTCTGCTTTAATTCAAAAGTTATGACAGGCGCCGGTCTGAACATAGTGCTCTTTGTCAGCTGTTCATTTCCGTTATCCTCCTGTGTGCTGCCTATCTTTTCCGCTATATAAGTATTCGCCAGTGAAGCCGGGATCTCAAAATACTTCCTGTATTCCTTAAATTCCTCGAGCATTATCCCTCTCCTGACCAGATCATTGATCAGTTCGCCTGCCACCTTTATGCTGCGCTTGTCAGGGGCACTCTTAAGGCGCAGGTACATGAGATATGCGACCGAAACCGTATCAGGGAATCTCTCTCCCGAGGCGAGAGCGCTTTCTGCATATTTAAAGATATATTCGGTTTTCTTATCCGTTCCGAAAAGGTGCTCTGCTGCCGCTGCGGCTATGAACTCCTTCTTAAGGTCTGCATCAGAGCCGTTTGCGAAATAATCCGCAAATATTCCTTCTGTCTCCTTGGGAAATTCACAGAGGTCAGATGACTTTCTTATCACTCTTTCGGCGATGGTGATGTCATCGATGCCGTTGGCCTTGGCAGCTATGTACATGAGGATCAGGACATCAATCCTGTCATCATAGCGCCTGCACATGTATTTAAAGATCACGGGGTCAAACTCACAGTTGAGAAATGCCCTGCATGAAAGCGCTTCGAGGACTTCGTCTTCCTCATAATCGGTTATCTGGGCAAGAAAATGCGCGAGCGAAGCTGCATGGGCATCAGAGATGTCCTCGGACCCGTTCTTTTTTATCTCCTCATAGGCCTCTTTGTACATCATCTTGTCGATCATGACTTCAGTAAGCCTTGCCCTTGTGCTCTCCTCAAGATTGTACTCAAGGAACTTGAGAAGGAGGTCATCGACGGTCCTGTCATCACGTGTCTTGCTGTACTGGACTATCAGGCGTCTCAGTATGTCCTGTTCATAGCTTCCCCTCAGCCTTCCCTTACCGAGATTAGTCTGGAAATATCTCAATATGTCGGCCGGGTCTTTATCATCATGCACTATCTCAAGCTCATCTCCCACGAGCATGTATCTGGTGAGCGAAGACATGTCGATGCATTTTGAAGCATATTCCCTGCGGGGCATGAACCGCTTGGAGTAATGATCGATATTGCTGTACAGATTGCCTGTAATGTCTTTGAACAGAACGACGGCATCTGAGGTAAATATCCTTACAAGTGCTTTTCCGTCCTTCAGTTCCGACTCCTGATATTCATTGAATTCTCTGTGAAATACCAGTACGCTTGATATTAAAGGATTATCTACGGAGATCTCCCTTGTATGAAGGATCTCAAGCATGCGGGCATACCGGTCTTTTGCAAGTAGGTCGCTGTCCATCAGTTCTCTGTACATTACAGCAAGCGAAGTATTGACGATCCCCTTGTCAAGAGCCTCATATGCAGACCTGGTCATGTTGCTCAGGGCGCTGTCATAATATTTCTTATATTCGTCTTTTCTTTTTATGATGCAGGCAAAATAATAGTCCCTGCTTGGGCCAAGCTCATACTCCCTGCCTGCGAAGAACTCCAGCACAGTTTCAGGTATCTCTATGAATTTTTCAGTTCCCGCCGAATAGATAAAATAGTCATACAGACCCTTAACGTCAAGGAAACCGTTGACCGCCTCCTCATAATAGACATGGTATTCAGGGTCTTTCTTTTCCGCGCAGATGAGTACCTTGCACAGTGATTTCAGGATTATATTGCTCTTGAATTTATCATAAGCGGACTTGAGTATGCTTATGCATGCATCAAGATTTGAATATTTCAGCACGCGGTTGTCGGTATGCCAGACCACCTCTGCAAACTTCGCGGCCACGCTGATGCTCAGGAAGTCCTCCCTGGCTGCGAAATACAGGGTATGGATCACGAATTTGGAAGGCTCGGTTATAAGTTCCGGATCGTCTTTAAAGGCTTCCATCGCCTCATAGTACATGACCGGGCTGTTGCATCCCCTGATCAGGAACTCTCCTTCGATCATCTCGGCGATCTCTTTCGGTGAGCCTGAGAGTTTTTCGTCCAGATAAAGCAGCACCCAGAGTATTATCCATCCCGGGTGCATCTCATATATGGTCCTGACCCGGCCTGCCATGTCCCTGGTCACTTCCTCGTCCATCTCATATAAACTTCCGATATAGTAATAATAAGCAAGCAGATCCCAGTTACGCTCACTGAGTTTTCTCATCTGGGCGGATACAAATTCCATGAGGCTTTCCGCTTCTTCATAACGCTCACATGAAATGAGGACATTGGCCTTGTAGAGCATGAGGAACATGTCGGCAACATTTCCCCCGTTCACTTCGTTCAGTATGGTAAGCGTCTTTTCCTGCCACTCCGTCTGGAATAAGTTGCCCAGGCGAAGGTCTATGTAGGATCTCTCGAGCAGGGCTATCTTCCTTCTGCCGCTTGTCTGTGTGTATCCCACCCGCAGACTGTTGTCCACTATGACGTTGACGCTGGTACTGCATACGGGATTTCTGAATGTGATGCGCGCGTAATTCTTGCCGTTATGGAGTTTTTCCGCGATCACATTAAATGAAAACTCAAGTACCGAGTCCTTGAATTCTTCCGTTGTAACGACCTTTTTATCGAAACTGATGACAGGATCTTCGGAATATGCCTCGATCTCAGCATATCCGGGAGCAGTGAGCTTCAGATGGATGATACCTGTAGTATCATTCACCACATCAGAGAAGCGTATGTTCTTTTCCTGCGCCTCAAACCGGACCTGTTCCTTGTCACCTATGGAGGTGAGGTATTCCTCTCTGGCAACATTTTTGTTCCGTCCGAGCATCAGGGCATCATAGATAAGATCGTTCACTCTTTTTTCCTGTTTCTCAGCCGTTCCAGGCGTTCCTTCATTGTCTTCTCATATCCCAGATCCCCTGGGTCGTAGAACTTTCTGCCGACCAGCTCATCAGGGAGGTATTGCTGTTCCACGTAATGCTCCGGGAAGAGATGGGCATATTTATAACCTACTCCGCGTCCGAGCGCCTCATGCCCGCTGTAATGGGCATCCTGCAGATGCGCCGGCACGCTCTTTATGTCTACTGTCTTTACTGCTTCAAGAGCTTCGTCAATTGCATTTATCGCAGCGTTGCTCTTAGGCGCGCACGCGATATATATCGCAGCCT
>SVDE01000064.1:13383-14136 GCA_015057955.1 Lachnospiraceae bacterium
TGCGTGCCTCGGGAAGGCCGAGCACATGCACTGCCTGTTGGGCGGCAACCGCTACCTGCAGAGCTCTGGGGTCCGCATTTCCCACATCCTCCGCCGCGCAGATCATTATCCTTCTGGCGATGAAGTTAACGTCTTCGCCCGCATAGATCATGCGTGCAAGGTAATACACCGCCGCATCCGGATCGGATCCCCTCATGCTCTTTATGAATGCGGATATCACATCGTAGTGATTATCCCCGTCTTTGTCGTATCGGACGTTCTTCTTCTGGATGCACTGGGAGATGATCTCTGTAGTCAGATGTATCTTCCCGTCCTTTGACGGAGCTGTTGTAAGGACTGCAAGCTCGATCGCGTTAAGTGCTACTCTGGCGTCGCCGCCTGCAAAATCCGCAAGGAATTCCAGCGCGTCCGGATCGATCTCCGCTTTAAAGGCTCCCATGCCCCTTTCCCTGTCGTTCAGGGCGGTGATGATGATGTCCTTTATGTCCTCCCTGTCAAGGGGATGGAGCTCATATATCAGGGACCTTGAGATAAGAGCCCTGTTCACCTCAAAATAAGGATTCTCCGTAGTGGCACCGATAAGGATTATGGTCCCGTCTTCAACAAACGGCAGCAGATAGTCCTGCTGCGCCTTATTGAAGCGGTGTATCTCATCAATGAACAGTATGGTCTTGCGTCCGTATGCGCCGGAGATCATCTTGGCATTCTCGACGACTTCGACCATGTCCTTTTTGCCGGCAACTGTCGCGTTCA